>JBBRWF010000013.1:0-20662 GCA_038249405.1 Anaerolineales bacterium | reverse complement strand
GATGGTTCTGGCGAATATGCAGCGTTGAGGCCGTTATATTGCTGACATTTGGTCACTGGTATTCATGGCGATACCTTGGCTTTGGTTTTAACATTGGGATTCGCAACACGCTCGGCCTGGCAATGGGACTATCTATGCTGGTGGTGCTGGGAGATTGGCTGCGGCAACGAAGGCAGGCAAACTCAAAGAAAAGCCCCCCACCTCGGGTATAATTGATTGCCGTGCGAAAGCCAGGGCACTTGTAATTGAATTCTAGTAAGGAGAAAGTTTGATGACGACTGCTTTAATCACCGGTATCACCGGTCAGGATGGGTCTTATCTGGCAGAGCTTTTGCTCGCCAAGGATTATCAAGTTGTTGGAATGGTGCGGCGTTCAAGCACGGTGACGATGGAACGGCTGGAACACATCCAGGATGACATTATCATTACCCAGGGTGACCTGCACGATCAGTCCTCGATGGTGGCGTTGATTGAAGAATACAAACCGGATGAAGTCTATAACCTGGCGGCCCAGTCATTTGTGCCAACTTCCTGGAGCCAGCCTTTGCTGACCGCTGAAGCCACCGGCCTGGGGGTCACGCGCATTTTGGAAGCCATCCGACTGGTAGACCCTAAGATCAAGTTTTATCAGGCGTCCTCCAGCGAGATGTTCGGCAAGGTTATGGAAGTACCGCAAAAGGAAAGCACCCCTTTTTACCCGCGCTCACCGTATGGGGTGGCCAAGGTTTACGGACATTGGATCACCGTTAATTACCGCGAGTCATTTGATATCTTCGCCGCATCCGGCATCCTGTTCAACCACGAAAGCCCGCGGCGCGGGTTGGAGTTTGTGACGCGCAAGATTTCGCACACAGTTGCCAAAATCAAGCTGGGACAAGCCAAAGAACTGCGTTTGGGCAACCTGGAAGCACAGCGCGACTGGGGCTTTGCGGGTGACTATGTGGAAGCCATGTGGTTAATGTTGCAGCACAGCCACGCCGACAATTTTGTAATCGGAACGGGTGAGACGCACTCCGTACGTGAATTTTGTGATATTGCCTTTAAGTATGCCGGTTTGAATTATCAAGATTACGTCATTCAGGATCCGCGCTTCTACCGCCCCGCTGAAGTTGATTTGTTGATCTCGGACCCGGGCAAAGCCAGGAAAGAACTGGGCTGGGTTGCCAAAACCAGCCTGCAATCTCTGGCTGAGATGATGGTGGAAGCCGATTTACAGCGACTGACTAAAAAGTAATTCTCTTTTTTCCAGGGGAAGGATTGGCAGAACTTCAACCAGACAATCCTTTCCCCGGAATTTTCCCCCATGCGTACAGCCCGCACAATGTTCCGCTCCTTAACCAACTGGCAAGACCTGCCCGGTTGGTTAGCTTCGATTATCAGTGCGGGCGGAATAGCGGCCTACGCTGTAATGCTGTGGAACTTTGCCACCAGCCAGCTTTCAGTTTTGGATGAAGGTTTGTATCTTTACAAGGGCTGGCTGTTCAGCAGCGGGATTTACACGCCTTTTCAGGCTTACGGCGCGTGGACAAACCAGATGCCGCTGGCGTTTCTTATCCCCGGCTGGGCAGAGCAGTTGTTTGGCAGCGGCCTGCGTACCGGGCGCACGCTGGCGGTTGTATTTGGCGTGCTGATGCTGCTGGGTGTGTGGTTGACAGCCCGGCGGCTGGGTGGGCGCTGGATAGCGGCCGGCTGCGTGGCAGTTGTGGCACTTAACCCGGCAGCGGCACGCATGTACGCGATGGCCGCATCACAGGGGCTGGTGGCCTGCATGCTGGTGTGGACGTTTTTTTTCAGCCTGGGCCGGGAGCGCAAGAACTGGCAATTATTCATTGGCGGGCTGCTGGCGGGGGCCACCGTGATGGTGCGCATCAACCTGCTGCCTTTGCTGCCGCTACTGGGACTGTACGTTTACTGGACAGGCGGTCTGAAACCAGCGCTGTACTGGCTGGGCGGCAGCCTGCTGAGCTTTGGCGGAGTGCACCTGGCCTATTGGCCGAATATTCTCAAGTTGTGGGCCAAATGGCTGCCCCTGCCGTTTCTTAAGAACTGGTTCCCCCCGGCCAATATCCCCACGTGGAAACCTGATAACCCACTGCCTTTCCGGGTGGCAAGTTTTTTCCTGGCTTTTCGCTATCATTTCGCGGCGCTGGTTGGCGCACTGAGCGCCTGGATTTTTTGGCCCAGGCGGGAGCAGTTCGATGCGGACAAACGCAAAATTGCGATTTTTTTATCGATACTGCTGGCGGCCTTTTTTGGACTGCACGCCTGGGCCGCGCTGGGCAATGAATATTGTGTATTTTGTTTCCCAACCTACTCATCCTTTTACGTCAGCGCCGGGCTGCTGCTGGTTGCGGTGACGTTGCCCACGTGGAATCTCAGGCCGCCAGCCTGGCGCGCCTGGTTGGGAGGATTTTTGTTCCTGGGGCTGCTGGGCGGGATGGCTTACAGCGCTGAAGATGCTGCGAGCCAAATGCTGGGTACGCTATTCTACAAACGCCTGTTATCCACCCCCATACCCGGGCTGCGCGGCGCGCAGATTTGGCAGGTGCTCTCCAATAAATTCCAGCTGGAATACAAGTTGATTTATGACGGCTTTCACACCTGGCTGCCGGTGGGGGTTGTGCTGGTCTTTGGGCTGACGCTGCTGGCAGGCATCAAAATCTGGCAAACCAGAAAAACTGGCGCGCCAGCGGCCCAAAAGACGCAGGCCTGGGCGCAAAGCATTTTGATCATCACGCTGCTGGGCAGCATTTTGTCACCTGCGCCGGTTCTGGCGGGCGATTACAACACGTATGACTGCGGGACAGATGTCATCGCTGGCTACGAAGCAGCCGGGGCGCTGCTGGCAAAGAACATTCCACAGAATGCCAGCGTTTATTGGGCTGGATATTCCCCGGTTATCCTGAGTTATTTGCCAGCATTGAAAATTTATCCGGCTCAATTGCACGGGGCATATTCGTTTAGAATTAGCACGGATGATGACGCGCTGCTTAAATACGGTTGGTGGAATGAGTCGTTGGCCGAAAAATGGCTGAATGAAGCTGATTATGTGCTGGCCGAACAAAGCAACGTGGGCAAAGGAGACTGGCTTTATGGAAAGCTGGACGCCTTTGAGCTTGTAACCAGCACTCAACCCCTGAAATGCACAGGAAGCCCGGATGGGCGCGAAAGTGACTCACGCACAGGCATGCTGCTTTATCGGAGAAAATAAATGGATCTGTCAATTGTAGTTCCGGTGTATAACGAAGTAGACAGCCTGCCTCTTTTGCAACAGGCACTGCACACAGCATTGAAGGACATTCAACGTGAATGGGAAGTCATTTATGTAGACGACGGCTCACGTGACGGCAGCGTTAAGCTATTGGATGAAATCGCCGCGGAAGATGCAGAACACGTGGTTGTGGTGGAATTTCGGCGCAATTTTGGACAGACAACGGCTATCGCCGCAGGGATTGACCAGGCGCGGGGTGATGTGATCATATTCCTGGATGCCGACCTGCAAAACGATCCGGCAGACATTCCGATGATCCTGCAAAAGCTGGATGAAGGCTACGATGTGGTTTCAGGCTGGCGCAAGGAGCGCGAAGATAACGCCCTGACGCGCAACCTGCCCTCGCACATGGCAAACTGGTTGATTTCCAACGTGACAGGGGTACACCTGCACGATTACGGCTGTACACTAAAAGCCTACCGGCGCGAAGTCATCACGGGTTTCAAGCTGTATGGCGAGATGCACCGCTTCATACCGGTTTACGCCAACTCAGTTGGCGCAAAACTGCTGGAAGTGCCGGTACGCCACCACGCCCGCAAATATGGCAAAAGCAAATATGGACTGGAGCGAACCCTTAAAGTGGTGCTGGATTTGATGGCCGTGCAATTCCTGACGCGCGCAGCCAACAAACCGATTTACCTGTTTGGCGGCGCCGGGATTGGGCTGTTTTCCCTGGGTGTACTGGGGATGCTGTTCCTGTTCATACGCAAGCTGCTGATCCAAATTGATATTTTGACTTCGCCAATCTTTATTATTTCGGTGATGGCCGCCATGATCGGTTTCCAATCGATTTTAATGGGCCTGATTGCAGAGTTACTGGTGCGCACCTACCATGAGTCGCAGCAAAAGCCGACCTACACGGTGCGCAAGGTGCTGCGGCACAACCAGGAAGTAAAATGAAAACCTGGCTTAAAGCCAACCGGCAACTTCTGCTGCGCGGCGGAGGCACACTGCTGGCGATTGGACTGCTTATCAGCCTGCTGTATCAAGGCGGCTGGCAGGATATCCTGGCGGCGCTCAAACGCATCTCGTTCTGGCACCTGGCAATTGCCTTTGGCTGCGTGCTCATTTCGCGCCTGTTTGTGACTGCGCGCTGGTATGTTCTGCTGCGTTCGGGAGGCGTCAACATACCTTTCAAAGATGCCGCCTCGCTGGTTTTTACCGGGCTGTTTGCCAATAATTTCCTGCCCACCACCATTGGCGGGGATGTGGTGCGGTTGGCCGGGGCGATCCAACTGGGTCACGACCGGGCAATATGCCTGGCATCCATCGCTGCAGACCGGGTGATCAACATGATCGGCATGTCGCTGGCGGCGCCGCTGGGATTGTGGCAGCTTCAGGCGGGTGCCTTGCAATCGCTGGCGCTGGCCGGATTATGGAAAAAAGGCTGGGGCTTCGCGCAACGAACACTGGCATCCTTTACCATCTGGCTTAAGCAACCATCAGCCCTGCTGGCAGCACTGGGGCTGGCAATGCTGCACATGGTTTTTTCTTCAACGGCAAATTATGTTCTCATCCAGGGGCTGGGTGAATCGCTGGCGCTGTGGAAGGTGATCGGGCTGTTCAGCCTGGCGTATTTCGTCTCACTGGCACCGATTTCAATCAACGGCTATGGGGTGCAGGAATTGACTGTCACCTTTTTACTCTCGCAGTTTGGCGGCGTGAGTGTGGCAGTCAGCGCCACAGTGGCGGTGCTGCACCGCTTGTTGATGATGCTGGTGAGCCTGCCCGGTGCAATCAGCCTGCCGGGCGTGATGGCATCCATCGACCACCCGTCAAATCATTCACAGACTGAAAAACTATGAAAAAAGTCACGACCGCCACGTTCTGGCAAACCACATTTGCGCTCACCTTCCTGGTTAACCTGGTAATTTTGATCTGGTCGATTTCGCGCTGGATCGAATTGAAGGTGGTGATGTGGCGCTCGGTGTGGGCATTTCCGCTGGTCTTCTACCTGGCAGCGCTGGCGGGGTGCGTGTGGCTTTTCTGGTGGGTACGCAGCGAAAAAGGTTTGACAGGCGGGCAGGAAAGCAAAGCCGGGCGATTGCAAAAGGCGTTGGAACTGGAAGGATTAACGGACCCGGCCTGGAGAACAGCCGGAGCGGTAATCTTTAGCGGCATATTGCTGTTAATCCCTTATTTAAAATTTACATTCCGAATCGGCGAAGTCGTTAAAAAATCAACACAAGACCCGATTCTGACCACGATCGTCTTTTATTGGCTGGTATGGTGGTTGGTGTTGTTGGCGGCTGGTGCGCTTAAGGTGGCCTTCAAAAGCAGCTGGGCAGGCGGGTTTGCAGCGGCAGCCGTAGTGCTGAGCCTGGCCTATGAAGTTTTCGTGCGGCTGCACCTGGTAACTACCTATCCATTTTCAATGGGCTGGTCAGAGTCGAGCCGCTTTTATTACGCTTCACTGTATTTTGCGCAATCGATCTACGGCATGCAGACAGCGCTTTCATCCCTGCACCCCAGCCGCTACCTGCTGCAGTCGCTGCCATTTTTAGCCCCGGGGTTGGGACTGACTGCCAGCCGGGCCTGGCAGTTTTTACTCTGGATGATGTTGACAGGGATAAGCGCGGGCGCGCTGGCCTGGCGGGCCTTCCCAGGCAAGAAATTTGGAAAATGGTCTGGACTGCGGGCATTGTGCGCGGCGTGGATCTTCCTGTTTTTGCTGCGTGTGGGCGTGTACTACCACCTGGAAGTGATGATCTTTGTGCCAATCCTGTTCGTTTCGGCACGCCATCCCTGGCGCTCGCTGGCCGCGGTGATCTTCGCCTCGGCCTGGGCGGGCATCAGCCGGGTAAACTGGTTCCCCGTTCCCGCAATGCTGGCAATCGCCATCTACTTGCTGGAAGAACCGGCGGCCTCCGCAAAAAACCTGTGGCGCTACCTGGCACAACCAGCGGCATGGACGGTGGTAGGGCTGGCCTCGGCGCTGGCAGCACAGGCTGCTTATATCCCGCTGTCCGGCAATGCCGGAAACGCGCGGGCTTTCGCTTCCAGCTTTTTTTCCGAACTACTCTGGTACCGACTGTGGCCCAACGACTCTTACACGCTGGGGATTGTCCCGGCGATTCTGATCGTCAGCGGGCCGCTGGTGGTGACGATGCTGATGGCAACCCGGGAAGCGCGCACACGGCTGCACCCTGTGCGCTGGCTGGGGTTGTGGGCAATGTTAGGCGTGCTGTTTGCCGGTGGACTGGTGGTGAGCGTCAAAATCGGCGGCGGCGGCGACCTGCACAATGTGGATGCCTACTCGGCACTGATCGTGATACTGGCGGCCTTTTTTCTGGGCGGGCAAGTGCGCGGAGAAAACGGGCAGCCAGAGCAGATTGCACTGCCCTGGCCGGTGGCCGCAGCGGCTTTACTGACACCGCTGCTTTTTCTGATCCCGCTGCTTTCTCCAATGCAAAAATACAATCGGGATGTTAACCAGCAAGCCCTGGAGCAATTAAAGGGATTGGCCGAGCAAGCCGGTCAGCACGGCCCGGTGCTGTTCATCAACGAGCGCCACCTGTTAACCTTTGGCCAAATCAAGCTGCCGCTGGTGCCAGAATATGAGGCGGTGACACTGATGGAAATGGCCATGTCGAACAACCAGGCCACACTACAGCAATTTACCAACGATCTCAAGCGTCAGCGCTTTGCTGGCATCGTCACAGGCAAGCAGAACGTGGGCATCAAAGAAGAAGGCTCCTTTGCGGAAGAAAACAACACCTGGAATTTGCGGGTTTCGCCGTACATCCTGTGTTATTACGAGCCGGTGATGATCAGCAACGGGCCGGATACATTCACCTATATCGAAGCGGATGACAGCCGCATCGAATTTTATATTCCGCGCAGCACGCCGCTTGGCGCACAAGGCGCACAAACCCTGGGCATACAGGGAATTTGCCCGTAAACAACAGGGCCAGGCAGGATCACTTTGAAGCGACCCAACTTTTTTATTTCCGGCGCACCGCGCTGCGGCACGACTGCGCTGTACACCTATCTTTCAGAACACCCGCAAATTTTTATGTCGGGTGTAAAAGAACTTAATTACTTTGCAACTGATTTCCCGAACGTACAAAAAATAACCTTCAAATCGGTGGAAGATTATGACAGAGTATTCGCCAACGCCGGGACACAACACCTGGGGGTTGGCGAGGCATCGCCGTTCTACTTGTTCTCAAAGGTGGCGTTTAAGAATATGGCGACTTATGATTCCAACGCAAAGGCGATCCTGACACTGCGCCACCCGGTGGAATTCATTGAGTCTTATCACCGTTTAAACCTGAGCTTATTGCGAGAGGACGAGCCAGACCTGGCGAAGGCCTGGGATTTGCAGGAAGCGCGCAAGCAGGGGAAGAATATCCCGGCCAGCGCGCGGCAGGCCGAACTGCTGATGTATGGCGAACTGGGTCAGTTTGGGCAGTATGTTGAGAAAATGTTGACAGTCTTGCCGCGCGAACAGGTAAAAATCTTTTTATTCGATGATCTAAGGTCCAGCCCCAGGGATGTTTATGAGCAGACGCTAGCCTTCATCGGCGTGCCATCGGATGGACGAAAAGACTTTCCACTGATCAATGCCAATTTTGGGAACAGGTCAAAAATAATGGCGCGTCTGTTCCACCCACCCCAACCGGTTTACCGGGCTTTTGTGAAACTCATCGGGCTGTTTGGGCCGGGTTTTATGGAAAAGGTTTCGATTTTCTACAACCGCCTTGAAAAACTAAACACAACGCGCACAACGCGCACAACGCTGGACCCGGCTCTGCGCGCGCGCATGCTGGAGCACTTCAGCCCGGATATTGAAAAACTGGCCGGGTTGATCGGGCGCGACCTGTCCGGCTGGCTGGCAGGGTAGTGAGCCGCGCATGAAAGGAAAACCAACCCGGTTGCACTGGGCGACTGCGCTGCGCTGGGGCGGAACGCTGATCAGCAGCGCGCTGTTTATCTGGCTGATTGCGCGTCAGAATTGGAATATCGTACTGGATAAAGCCTCGGGCATCGCCCCGTGGGCCATATTACTGGCAATCGTTTTTATCCTTTCATCCTACGGGTTCAACACCCTGCGCTGGTGCCTGCTGCTATGGACGCAAGGGGTAAAAATCTCATTCTGGCGGGCGTACCGCATCAGTTGGGCAGGGAATTTCGCATCGAACTTCCTGCCATCCACGATTGGCGGGGACGGCTTTCGAATGCTGGCGGTGTATCCATTCACAGGGAGCAAGAGCCTGGCAATTGGCTCGGTGGCGCTGGACAGGATCATCAATATGAGCGCCTGGATCTGCCTGGTGCCCGCGCCGTTGATCATTTTTGGCGCTTCGCTGCAAGCGCTGATGGAAAGACTTTTCAGCGCGATATCTGGGGCAGCTTTTGCCGCAGCGGCTGTGCCCGCCCCACTGCAAAGACTAATTCAAAAATATTTTCCCAAAGTCGTGGCCGCGGCTCAGTTGTGGTACTCAAAACCACAGGCATTTTTATACGCCTTCCTGGCGGCCTGGCCTTCCAACCTGCTGCCGATAGCCGTGACCTGGCTGATCGCGCGACAGTTGGGCATTAATGTAAGTTACTGGCAGGTGATGGGCGTGCAAACCGTGGCGTATTTCCTGTCTGTACTGCCGATCTCGGTGAACGGCTACGGGCTGCGCGAAGCAGTCTTTACCACGCTGTACTCCGCGCTGGGCGCCAGCCTGGAACAGGCTTCGACCCTGGCACTTGTGACACGTTTTATCATCATCGTGAGTACGATCCCCGGCGCGTTCTGGCTGTCTTCAGCCGTCACTGAAAATTTCACCAGCGACGAAACCGGCACAGGAAACCAGGCCTGAGATGCGTATCCTGGTGCTGAGCCATGAATTTCCGCCTGTGGGCGGCGGCGGCGGACGCGTGGCGCAGGATATTGCCATCGGACTGGCTGCGCGCGGATATGAAATCCGCGTGCTGACCGCACACCTGGACGGGCTGGCGCTGGTGGAAGATGTAGCCGGGGTACGCGTGGAACGCTTACCATCCGGTCGAAAAAGCGCTTTCCGGGCGGGGCTGGCGGAAATGATGAGTTACAACTGGCAAGCCTTTCAGGCCGGGAGGAAACTGCTGCGTACCTGGAAACCGGATGTGATCCACGCACACTTTGCGGTGCCAGCTGGCGCGGCGGCGTTTGCGCTCTCGCGGCTGGATGGAGTGCCGTACGTTCTGACGGTGCATCTCGGAGATGTGCCTGGCGCTGTGCCTGAAAAAACCGACCGCTGGTTTAAGTGGATCCAGCCCTTCACACCGCCCATCTGGCAAGGCGCAACCAGGGTAGTGGCGGTCAGCGAATTTACCCGGCACATGGCCCGGCAGCATTACAACGTCCCGATGCAGGTCATTCCAAACGGAGTGGAACTTTCGGCCCTGCCTGCGCACATCTCCGGCGAAGGCGGAGCCCCCAGGGTTGTTTTCGCAGGGCGCTTTATGGAGCAAAAGAATCCGGCGCACCTGGTACAGGCGCTGACGCAACTGCAAGAACTTTCCTGGGAGTGCGCCATGTTAGGCGACGGACCTCTATTGGAGGATGTGCGTAAAACTGTGCGGGGCGCAGGGCTGGATGAACGCATCCGGCTGCCAGGCTGGGTAACTCCCGAACAGGTTTTGAATGAGTTTGCTCACAGCGACCTGCTGGTGCTGCCTTCGCGCTCCGAGGGATTGTCGGTGGTTGGGGTGCAGGCGCTGGGCATGGGACTGGCGATGGTGTTGAGCGATGCGGGCGGTAACCTGGAACTGGTGCGCCCCGGCGAAAACGGCTTTTTATTCCCAGTTGGCAACGTGCAGGCGCTCACCAGCCAGCTTAAATGCCTGCTTGAAAACCCATCCATGCTACAATCAGCCCAGATCAAAAGCAGCGAAATGGCAAAGCAATATGATTTACCGTCCATCATTTCGGACTATGAAAAGCTGTTCTCCAACCTGACATCCGGCGCGGGCGCGCTGGACCACCCACAATCCTCCTGACCCATGTATCTTTTTAGCGAACTTAATCTGCTGCCCCTGCTTTTACTGCTGGCCATCTGGACGCTAGGCGGCTGGTTAATGACCGCGCGTGTTATTGGCCTGCCAGCGCACGAACGGGGATTAGTGAGCCTGGGACTAGGCTTGCTGATTGGAACCTGGCTGGCTAACTGGCTGGCGCGCTTTCTCCCTGTCACGATCGCTTTCTGGAGTGCGGCCCTGCTGACGGTTGTGCTGGGGGCGGCGCTGGCCTGGCCGTTCAAAACCAACCCTGCTGAACCGGAACAAATAAAGAGCCGCCCACCCTACGGTCAATGGCTTTTGTTCCTGGCCTTTGTGATCATGTTTACGCTGATCGGACGAGGTTTTGGCTTTTTTGATGATCACCAAAACCTGCCGCCCGTTTCGATCATGGCGACAGGCGATATTCCACCGCATTTTGCCTATAATCCCAGTTTGAATTTCGGCTACCATTATTTTCTGCTACTGGTTGCCTCCCAATTTGTGCGGGTGGCGGGCGCAGGCCCATGGACAGCCTTAGATCTGGCACGCGGGCTGACCCTGGCGCTGACCCTGGCCTACGGCGGCTTTTTGGCCCTGCGGTTGACCAAAAGCCGAACGGCGCAGGCATTTTCGATGGTGTTCATGGCTTTCGCGGGTGGAGCGCGCTGGCTGTTTCTGCTGCTGCCGCTGGCTTTGCAAAAGCAGCTTTCTAGCAGTATGCAGTTGATCGGGTCTGGAGCGGATACAGGCCCCAACCTGATCACGGCCATTTACAAATACTGGAAAATCGAGGGGCTGGGCCCGCTGCCCTTCCCGTTTCTGTACGGTTCCGGGCTGGACCCATCTTTCAGTATGTTCCACAACGGCTGGGGAACGAGTGCAATCAGCATCGTCCTGCTGTTGATTTTGCTGGCGGGTGTACGCAAGGATTGGCGCGCCAACATCCCGGTGGTAATTCTGCTGGCAAGCACGGCGCTGGCCAATGAGGTCACCTTTGCCTTCCTTTACCTGGGACTGGCCTTCGCTGCACTGGCCTGGATTGTCCAGAAGCGCAGCTTGCGCCTGCCGCGTTCGCTGTGGGTATGGGTGGGATTAATGTTCATCGGCGGCGTGCTGGCGCTGATCCAGGGCGGCATGTTCACAGAGATAGCGCGCGGCTGGGTAACGAAACAGGCCGCTGGCGGGGGCAGCACGTACTTCAAGGTGGGGTTCGCGCTGAGCCTGCCAACGGTTCTCTCGGCGCATCTCGGTTATCTTTCATTGCTCAACCCCTTGCAGTGGGTGGCGATCCTGGGCGAAACCGGGCTGGCGGTCTTTGCGCTGCCGTGGGTGCTCAAACAACTGCCCGGCCTGAGCCGCGATGAAAACTGGCTGGAAGCAGCCTGGGTTGGCTCGGTCATCGTGAGCCTGCTGATGGTGTTTGTGGAATACACCGGTAACGCCGGGCCAACCGCGGCTTCGCGCATGCAAGCGCACTTTCTGAGTGTGGTTAAAATCTATGCCGTACCGCTGCTGTGGATGTGGGCAGCTCAGCACGGCGAAAAGGTGAAAACAGCGCTGTTGGCCTGGGGACTGGCGGCCATCTTCAGCGGCATCTCGCTTTTTAGCCTGCAAATGGCGGCCATGCCCAACCCGGTCTACGCCATTTTTCTGGACCCGCTTGACGCGCAGATGTTCACTCGCCACTGGGACCGGCTGCTGCCGGGAACGATGGTCTATGACCCGGTTTATCCGCGCTCAGCGACGATTTTTGGTCGTCCAATCCGCTCATCCAAAACAATGGGCGAGACCCTGCCAGAATGGAACAGCCTGCTGGAAAATCCTGACCCTTACCGCCTGAAAGCCGCCGGGTATGATTACCTGTATGTTGACTTGAAATATCTTAACAAATATACGGGTGTGGTCCAGCTTGAATCGCAAAGCTGCGTACACCTGATTGACCTGCTGGAGGATAAAAACGGCGCGAAAGTTGTGGATGCGCGTTATCTCTTCCAGGTGACTGACTGCAAGTAAGCGAAGCCATGTCGACCAAGACCAAAGCCCAAACCGAAGCCGGGGCTAATTCGCCCCAAACACAGACCGGGACTATTCCGCCCAGGGTATTCTGGCAGCTGGTGCTGGCTGTCACGGGCCCGCTGGCGCTGATGGCGGCGCGGGATGCGCTGGCGCTGACGCGCAAGCTGGGGATTGACCCATTACACAGTAAGACCTGGCTGGCGCTGCTGGGTGCAATGCTCCTTTTGGGAGCAGCCTGCCTGCTGGCGCTGGCAATTTCGTTGCCCGCACGGCGCGGCATTTCCCCGAATCCAGTGTTGGAGCGCGTACAGGGTATGCTGGCAGGTTTAGACAGGCTGCGCTGGTTGGGCTGGCTGATGCTGCTGATCGGACTGGCAGTATATCCGGTTTGCCTGCTGCATCCTTATTACGGAGATTTGCTGTACAAACAGCCCTGGCTGCGCGGGTTCATCTTCTGGATGACGGCCCTATTTTGCGCGCAGGGGCTCAGACTGGCATTCTGGCGCAAATCACAGGCATCCGCGCTGTTGATCGCAATCCTGCTGCAAAGCTTGTTGACCAGGGTGGCATTGTATTTGCCAGACATCAGCAACTTTCCTTTTGCAATGGGCTGGTCTGAAACAAGCCGCTTTTATTACCCGGCATTGTTTCTGAGCCAGAAAATTTTTGGGACAAGCTTCTCCTGGCCGATTCTGCACCCATCACTGCACTTTTTGCTCAGCGCACCCTATCTATTCAACGCGCCGCTGTGGGTCCACCGTGTGTGGCAGGTGACGCTGCGCTGCGCAGTGCTGGGGCTGATGGCCCCGGCGCTGCTCTCAAGGTTAAAAATCGAGGCGCGCAGCACACGCTGGCTGGCCGGGGTGTGGATTTTCGTTTATCTTTTGACACTGCCGTTGTACCTGCACCTGGCGGTGCCGGCTTTGATCATGCTGTGGGGTTTTTCGACAAAGGAAAAAGACCAGACGAGGGTGTGGGTCTGCCTGGTGCTGGCATCGATCTGGGCCGGAGTGAGCCGCTTGAACTGGTACCCAATGCCGGGCATCCTGGCTGCGACACTCTATGCGCTGGAAACGCCGGTGGATAAGAAAGGCTGGCGCTATCTTTTGAAACCCGGCCTGTGGTTCCTGGCGGGCAGCGGAATAGCATTTCTCACGATGCAGGTTTACATCTGGCTTTCAGGTCTGAGTAACCCGGCCGATTTTTATACCAGCCTGAGCTCAAACATGCTGTGGTACCGCCTGCTGCCGAATGAGTCCTACTGGCTGGGCGTGCTGCCGGGGATCTTGATTTTCAGCATGCCGTTGTGGCTGGGATGGGGGTTGGCCGCGAAACAGCAGGGATGGGGCCGGAAATTATGCCCCCACGCGCTGCGCACGGGCATACTGCTGGCGGCACTGCTGGCGCTGTTCATTGGGGGACTGTTGGTGAGCATGAAAATCGGCGGCGGGGCAGACATTCACAACATGGACGCTTACACTGTGCTGCTGCTTGTGATCTTTGCCTATGTGTATTTCGGCAAGGTCGGCCCGGAGACTGCGCAAACTGCGTCAGTCCCGCAGATGTTGAGCAGACGCGAGCTGATTGCCAAAACAGGCAGCCTGGTGCTGCTGGTGCTGGTTCCGGCCTGGTTTGCGGTACAGGGAACCGCGGCAGTGTGGCAATATGAACCGGCCCAATCGCAAAACACGTTAACAGCTTTGCAACAAAAGGTGGATGCGGTCAACGCACAGGGCGGGCAGGTATTGTTCATCACCCAGCGGCACCTGATCTCAATGCACATGCTCAAGAATGTGACACTGGTGCCGGAATTTGAGCGCGAGGAATTGATGGAAATGGCGATGGCGCAAAACGAGGCGTACCTGCAAGTCTTTCGCCGCGATATGGAAACACAGCGCTTCGCCGCGATCATCGTTGACCCGCTGCGGTTTAACTATTACGGCGAGCAGGATGCGATGGGAGCGGAAAACAACGCCTGGACGCGCTTCATCGCCAAGCGCATCCTGTGCAGTTATAAGCAAGAGGCGGTCTTCCCCAACGACCGCATCGCCATTTATGTGCCGCAGGTGGGCGAGAAAAAGTGTCGTTGAGCAGCCAAAGCTTGATAATTTGAGCGGCTGAGGGGCAACGATTGGATATCAGTATTAACGGAGAGTTGTAAAACATGGAAAATATCAAACCATTCGAAGTCATTGCGTCACGCTTTCATATTTCGGCGGAAAGCGCAAAATTTTTTCTGGGCAAGGTGCAGAAGAGTTTTAAGGTCGAGAAGCCGCCGCAGCAATTAATCATCGATGCCATGAAAGGCAAACGATACAAAGCCCTGCCTGAGCCGCACGAGGTTGCCACGATGATGAATGAAAGCGGCCTGTGGGCGCACCCGTTGAACGCGGAGCCGCCCGCCCTGGCTGATGAAAAAGATATTTATTTTTAATGTGAAGCGCTTGCAGATGTTATGCTTTTTTTGTTCTGCAGGGCGACGTAAGCGATCAGGCCTAGCAGGGTAAGCCCAATACCGGCCAGCCCGAGTGGGCCGGGAAGCACACCCCCCAGGAAAGCAATTTCACCAATCAACGAAAAAACCACTTCCATAGACTGGGTGGCATCCACCGCGGCAATCTCATAGGGCTGCTGGCAAAGGTGCCGGGCGTACAGGAAGAGTGTGGTAGCGATCACGCCGGAAAAGAGCGCCACCAGGGCTGTGCTCAATAATTGGCCGGTGGAAGGGGGCGGCGGAGCAGCAACAAACAACAGGATGAGCCAGAACGGGATGGAGCCGAGAGTGAGCAGCAGCACGCGGGCAAAACCGTTTTCGAGGATGGGGTGATCGATATGCGGCAGGCGCTTATTTTCGCCCAGGCGCGCCTCCCAGACCAACTGGTTGCCCAACGGATACGCAAAAGCCGCCACCAGTACCGGCAACGCGCCGTACAGCACGATTTTCCATACGCCAAGGCCCGAACTGCTCAACTGGCTGACAGAGGCGGCATGCTCCACGTTCACCAACAGGATGCCGAGGAAAATCACGCCGGTGAACAGCAAGCCTTTGCCAGGCACCTTTCTGCCGAAGAAAAAAAGGATGATGGGGGTGGCAAGGACGGTGATCTGCCAGGTGGTGGCCACGACCCAGCCAGCCGCGTAGGCTGAGCTAAAGGTAATCAGACTGTAAAAAAACCCAAAACCAATGGTGCCTGAGACAATATAGAAAAACCAGTGGGAGCAGAAGACCTGCCAGACCTGCACCAGGGCACACCAGCCGCGGGTTACGCCAAGGAGAAGCCCCAGGAAAAGCAGCATATAGCCAAAGCGCAGGCTGGCTGTCCAAGCCCAATGCCCGCCAGCCAGACTCATGGATCGATTTAAGACAAAAGTGCTGCTAAAAAATAAAGCCGCCAGAATTCCGATTGTCACTCGACGAAGCATGCGCAACTCCCCGGAGATGTATTATTCGTCACTTCAAAAACAAGAACGCCACCCCGGTGATAGCAACCAGGGTGCCAGCCACAGACTGCCAGCTCAGGCGCTCTTTATAGACAAAATAGCTTATGGGCAGCATAAAAACGGGCGGCAGCGCCATGAGTGTGGAGGCCACACCCACCTCAGCGTGCTGGATGGCCAACAGGGAAGCCGAAACGCCCACCACCGGGCCAAACAACGCGCCAAAGGCCGCCCAACCCAGGGCTTTGGGGTGCGCACGCACGGATTGAATTGTGCTCTTAACTTCCTTTTGGAAAATAGCCATACCCCACAGAAAAACGATGGCGGCGGTCATGCGAATAAGCGTCCCGGCAAAGGGAGAGAAATCCCCACCCATGCCCTGCTTTGAAAGTACCAGACCACCAGACTGGCCCAACGCGGCGATCACACCGTACAGGACGCCGCGCCTGGAGAGCCGGGTATATTGTTCACCAGCTTGCAGCGCGGGACGGCTGAAGACCACCCAGCCAATGCCTGCCAGGGTGACGAGCATGCCCAAAAACTGCATCAACGTGAGGTTCTCGCCAAAAAACAACCAGGCAATGGCCGCACCAAAGACCGGCGCCAGGCTGAGGAGCAACAGCCCGATACGCGGACCGACCAGCTGGTAAGAGCGGAACAAAAACGCATCTCCAAGGGCCAGACCCACGATGCCCGAAAGGGTTAGCCAGCCCCAGCGCGCCAGCCCGGCATGCAAGGGAAGCGGCTCCCCGTACAAAACAGTGTTGATCAACAACAATGCCAGGAAAGCCAGCGTGACACGCACACGGTTGGTTACATTCGAATTGAAATGCTTCCCGGCGTTGGAAAAACCAACAGCCGAAAATGACCAGCAAAAGGATGTGAAAAGCGCTGCTAATTCACCGATGAAGGGCATGCAAACCTCGTGATTAAAAAATCCCGCGCAAACGGGTCAGTAAAATTTTAAAAGCCATCCGAGTATACCCCCAGGTGGAGAGACCTGTATTCACCGAAGAGAAATGGTCAGGGCGATGAGATCCTAGATGAGAATTTCTTGAGATATTGGGCGAGGAAACACAGCAAACGGGGATAAAAACGCATTTCCTCTTTACGAAATGGTCCCGGACCAGGCCTCAAAGCGGCGCTCGCCGCACTCGTCCGTATCATAAAAGGTCAGGTAGGTCATGGACTGATAAGGAACAAATTTCTGTTTGGCAGGGCTGCGCACCGCCAGATCAAAATAGGAGTGCCATGTTCCGGAGTTGAAGTAAACCTGACTCAAGGCATAAGGCGGTTCACCGTTTACGTCGAGCGGGATTACCTCGTGATGGTGGGTGTGACCATAAACAATATAATGGGCGGAAGATTCCAGAGAAGCTGGCTCCCTGAGCGCATTACAGCAGGAAGAAGACTCGCCGCCCCACATCTTATCGCGCATCCACATGGTCACATCGTTGATGGTTTTGAACGAGGTGCGTTTGGAAATTTTTACGACCAGCTCCAACGCATCGACCAGGTCGAACTGGAAGGCTTTATCCGCTTCGCGCACAAAATCCACCTGCAAGAGCTCGTCGCTGAGCTGATCCCAGATTTTCTTAAACCTGCGTTCCAGCACAAGGCTGGGGGCCGGGTACATATTGTGACGAATCTGGGATGTGATCCACAGCGAGGTGGCAAGTGCTGGCCGGACATTGGTCAATTCACGCAGGCTGTTCACGAGCGGGGCGGGCAGTTCATCCCTAAATTCCCGCAAAACCGCCAGCGGGAAACGGTTTAACATCTGGACGGCAAAGACATCCCCCAGCGTGGCGTGATTGCGACCCTTCTCACGGTCATAATTAAATTGGTCGTATTTATCGCCATGTTGTCCGTACACTTTGTAACGCGCAAAATTATCCTGCAGCGGTTCGTATTCAGAGATTTCCCAGGGAAAATTCTCAATGGGATTGCTCAGCCCCATGCTTTCTATGATCTCCTGGCGGATCGAATCAAATTCCTGACCGGGAAGATGGTAATACCAGTCATGGTTACCGCACATATAGTGAATGTTTACGCGCGGAAAGACGCGGTCATGTGAGTCAAGATCGGGGAGGCCCCTGACGACTGGAGGCAAGCGCACAATATCTTGCGCGGCAATGCGTCTCAGGATGCTGGTTGACACTTCAATCTCTTTCAAAATGGCGCGGGTGATCTGTTTCAGCCCTTGAGCATAAGCGGGTCGGGAAAAGTCAGTCCAGGGGCGGACGGGTTTGGCCAGACCTGGTTCATCTTCCAGCCACTTTGTAGAGTGCAGAGGATCGAGAATATCGCCCATTAGAACAAGATCTATAGTCTCCACCGGCTGGTAATGACCGTCTCGACGAAAAGAAGCGTGATAGGTCAGTTCGCGCAGACGCTCGCAGAACAGATGAAAGGCATTGGGAGAAATAGACCTGGCACATGTACCATCACTGAGATGAATATCGCTGGCAATAATCAGCATGATAAGCCTCTACATTAATGTGAATAATGGTTAGGGTTATATTAGACCTATTGCATAAGTCCGCTCTGGGCTAAAGCCCTGAGCTATGAACAGCGCCCCATGAATGGGGCTTTAACACAATTAGTAATACTTCATGGTCAGGATTTGACATTTACAAGAGTTCTATTTAATGACCTGAAGAAGGCACACTCAACCCAGGATGGGACAAACGGTATTATAACTTCTTTGCAAAATGCACCAGGCGTTCCATTTCCGCATAGCCCAGGCTGAGATGCGCCGCGATGCTCTCCTGATTGTCCAGCCAGGTATCAGAAGCCACTTCAGTGAAGCCCTGCTGGCGCGCCCATGCTTCAAAACCACGGACAAGCAGCCCGCCGACTCCCTGGCGGCGCATGTCTTCATCCACATACCAGCCTTCAATATATGCCACCGGGCCGGTCTCGCAGCCATCCGCATACTTGCGCACACCGCCTTCCAAAAAACCACACAGTTGATTTTCAGTAGTTTCTTGGACAACAAATACGGGAGATTGATCTGCGCAAGCGAGAATCTCATTCATTTCGGCCAGCATATCAACGGTGGTATGGTCAGGCCACAGTAAAAGGCGCATACGCAGCCATTGTGGACGATCTTCAGCACGTACCCGGCGAATCAAAGGGTTTGACATGGCTTATCCTTAAAATCAAAACCCCCAAAGGCGAACCTTCAGGGGTTTTGAGTATGTGAGAATTACTTGCCGCGCTTGGCAAGCTGATGGTCAAGCTGCAGAACTGCAGTTTCGTGGGATTCAATACGATTCATGCTTTCGATCACCTGAGCGGCATTCTTTTCTTCTTCAACCTGTTCATTGATGAACCACTGGAGCAGGATCTGAGCGGCGTAGTCTTTCTCAGACACAGCCACTTCGTACAGGTCGTAGATGGATTTTGTAATGAATTGCTCGTGCTCATAAACGGCTTTGAATGTGGCCATCGGGCCGGCCCATTCGGTCTGGGGCGCGGCAATGGCGGTCAGTGCTACTTTGCCACCACGGTCAATCAGGTGTGCAAATAGCTTCATGGCGTGTTCGGTTTCTTCGCCAGACTGCACATACATCCACTTCGCCGCGCCAGGCAAGCCGGTATTCTCAAAATAGGCTGCCATCGAAAGATAGATATAGGAAGAAGCCATTTCCCGGTTAATTTGTGCATTAACTGCATCTTGCATTGTTTTGCTGATCATGTTTTGCTCCTTTTATAACGGATACTCAATAGACTGCTTTATTATTTAGCCAAATCTTATCAATATTATATAACATTTGAGACTGTGATTGGCAGAGTCAAACGAGTGTTTGCCAAACTCTTACGTTGGCGTGCAAACCTGAGGGAAATTAGGATGCCCAGGATTGCTGACAAATTGCCAGCAGAGCATCCAGCGGGTTTTCGTGTGCCAGAGCAAAAACATGGATGCCCTGTTTGTTTAACTCAGCATTGGCCTGGTCTGTAATGGCGGCAATTCCGGCGCGGCTTGCCAGAAATGTGGCTGGCGCACCGGCATCGGTCTTGACCAGGTTGACGACAAGGCCGCTGCGCTGGGAACTCATGATACGCCCCACAATCTGGATCATCAGCAATGTACCGATAACATTAACCTCAAAAATACGGTGCAGATCCCATTCGTCAATATTCAATATAGGCGTGAAGATCTCAACATTCGCACTGTTGATCAGGATATCTATGTGCCCGAAATCATCCATCACATTGTTGAGCATGGCCTGCACATCCACCTTTTTGGCAATATCATGGATGTAGGGCTTGGCGCGTCCCCCGGCAGCCTGAATTTGGTCCACAACCTGTTCAACATTGACTGGAGAAATGTCGTTAGCGGCAATCACAACCCCGCGAGCGGCAAGCTCCAGGGCCAAAAGACGCCCGGCTCCCCGCCCGGCACCCGTCACAAAAGCGACCCTGTCTGTGAAATCACGAGGATCCATGACGTGACTCACAGATCCAAGCCTCCATCAAAGGAATGGTCATGGTCATGAACACTTTCATCCAGACCTGGAATGGCATTGCTAATCTCTTCCGGGCTTTGACCTGCTTCCAGGCGGTCCACGACCTCATCAAACTGGGGCGGGAGTTCTTCGCCCATCTCACCGCCCATCTGGCGCATCATGCGGCCCAGGGCTTGCGGGTTCTCATCGATATTGGCCAGCATGGAAGGGTCTGCAATCTGTGCCAGGCGAGCTTCGTCACTTTTAAGAACACGCACACGAGGGGCACGCCGGCGGATGCTGCTGCTGCCACAATGAGCACAGGCAACCGGTTTGAAACCATATTCCTGATAGGTCAGGAAGACATCGAAGCGTTTACGGCAATCAAGGCAGGTGTAATCGTAAGTTGGCATAGTCTTTTTATTCTAATCGAAAATTACCCGCACCCTGCAAATTTCTGTCACAAAGGTATTCGTTTTTCTTCACAAGATGGCAGGCATGGGCGCTT
>JBBRWF010000012.1:0-20725 GCA_038249405.1 Anaerolineales bacterium | reverse complement strand
CGCGACCGGATCCCGCAGCTCTTGCGGCAGGGGCCGTACGACGACGTGCGGCTCATCGTCGTCACCGACAACGAACGGATCCTCGGCCTCGGCGACCAGAGCGCTGGCGGGATGGCGATCCCGATCGGCAAGCTCGCGCTCTACACGGCAGGGAGCGGTATCCACCCCGCCGTCACCCTCCCGGTCTCGCTCGATGTCGGCACCGACAACACCGCACTGCTCGCCGACCCGCTCTATCTGGGCCATCACGCGCCCCGCCTGCGCGGCCCTGACTACGACGCGCTCGTCGAGGCCTTCGTCGAGGGCGTCGCCGAGGTCTGGCCCGGCTGCGTCATCCAGTGGGAGGACTTCAAGCAGGCCAACGCGCTGCGCATCCTCGATCGCTACCGCGGCCGCGTGCCGTCGTTCAACGACGATATCCAGGGGACGGCATCGGTCGTCGTCGCCGGGATCCTGGCTGGCCTGCGGCACCTCGGGAGCGGGCTGCGCGACACGCGGGTCGTTCTCGTCGGCGCCGGCGCGGCGGGGATCGGGATCGCGCGCCTGATCCGGCTCGCGATGCTCGACGACGGGATGGACGAGGCGACCGTCCGGCGCGCACTCGTCCTCGTCGATTCACGCGGGCAGGTCCATGACCGGCGCGAGGATCTCGATACGACCAAGCGCGAGCTCGCGCTCCCGGCTGAGGCCTACGCGGGCTACGGCTTCACGACCGAGTTCCCGGGGCTCGTCGAGACGATCGAGCGCGTCCGCCCGACTGCGCTCGTGGGCACGACCGGGGTGGGCGGCACATTCGACGAGCCCGTCCTGCGCGCGATGGCGGCCGGGACCGCGCGGCCGATCGTCCTGCCGCTCTCCAACCCGACCTCGTCGACGGAGGCGACCCCGATCGACGTCCTGCGCTGGACCAACGGTCGCGCCCTCGTCGCCACCGGCTCGCCGTTCGACGCCGTCGACGTCGACGGGCAACGGCGCGAGATCGGGCAGGCCAACAACGTGTTCGTCTTCCCCGGACTCGGGCTCGGTGCCATCGCCGCCGAGACGCGCTCAATCACCGACCGGATGTTCCTCCTCGCCGCGCGAATCCTCGCCGCTGCGGTCAGCGACGACCGGCTCGCTGCGGGGGCGCTCTACCCGGCCGTCGGCAACCTGCGTTCGGTCACGCGCCAGATCGCGATCGCGGTGGCGGGCGAGGCGGTCGCGACGGGGCTCGCCGGGATCGCGTCCGACGCCGACATCGAGGCCGTCGTCGATGCGGCGATCTGGTCGCCGGCCTACGTGCCCTACGTGCCCGCACGGCGGGCGGAACGACGCCGGCTCAGCGAGACATGACGACCACCCGCTACGCCGCGCTCCACCTCGCCGGTCGGCTCCCGGTCGAGCGGCTCATCGACCGCCGGATCGCGCTCGACGACGTTGAGCACGCGTTCGACCGCCTGCGTTCGGGTGAGGCGCTCCGCCAGGTCGTCGTCTTCGGCTGGGCAGCGGCTCAGCCGCCGGGAGCGGCGGATGGCTGGGCGACCGGAGCGAGCGTTCGCAGGCGCCCCTCGACCAGATTCGCCTGCAGTCGCGCCAGGATACGGTCGGCACGGGTCTGCGCGAGCGTGCCGGCCGCGACCGCGGCGTCGAGGTCCGCATTGACAGAGGTGAGGACCGCGGCCGATACAGTGGCGTACGGCACGTGATGCGCGGTGGCGACATCCATGAGTCTTTGGCCGGCCCGCAGGTCGGCGCCCAGCTCGACCGGCGTCATCCCGAGCGCCGTCGCCGCCGCGGCCAGCCCATCTCGGGCGACCTGCACCCCCCTCGGGGCGCGACCGCCGGCCCGGGCCGCCGCGGCGATCCGCCCAGCGGGGATCCGGCAGGTATCCGCCGGCACGCGCTCGACCCGCGCCTTGCGCCGGTCACCGGCAGCCTTCGTCATCGTTCCCTTCGCCACGGCCGCGTCGATCGTCGCGATTGCGGCGGTCTTCGCGGCCGGGGCGAGCGCGGATTCATCGACGCCGAGCGCGGCCGCGAAGGCCCGCCGGAATTCGGCGCAGGATGCCGCGGCGTTTGCGGTGGCGGCCGGGACCGGACTGGGTGCGGCCGCGATCGGATCCGGTCGCGTCGACGGCAGTGCGGTCGCGGCGGCAACGGAACCGATGATCGTGCCGCCGCCGAGGGCGGTCGCGACCAAAAGCCCGGCGAGCGCCGCAAATCTGGCGAGTCGGAGCGTGGTCATCGTCATCACCCTCGATAGGCGCGTGATCGATCGATCGCGTCGTGCGTGAACCATCGGTGCCGCGGGTCAAGAAGGTGTGTAGGCGATCGGGATCTTCACGGTTCCTTGATCCGCGCCCGGCTACGATGCGCCCGTGGTCGTTCGCGCCCGGATCCTGGTGGTCGAGGATGAGCCGCGC
Organism: Anaerolineales bacterium; assembly: GCA_038249405.1. Lineage (GTDB taxonomy): Bacteria > Chloroflexota > Anaerolineae > Anaerolineales > Villigracilaceae > UBA5195. The sequence continues at coordinate 18,323 of JBBRWF010000012.1, read as the reverse complement.
CTGGGCGAGCTCCTGCGGCTCTATCTCGAGCGCGACAGGCACGCCGTCACGGTCGTCACCGACGGGCGCGCGGCGATCGCTGCCGTCGACGCCACCCCGGTCGACCTCGTCGTCCTCGACCTGATGTTGCCGGGGATCGGCGGCGAGGCGGTGCTGGCCGCGATCCGCGAGCGCGGCGCCACCCCGGTTCTCATCACGTCGGCCAAGCGGAGCGACGCGGAACGGATCGCCGGTCTGCGCATGGGCGCCGACGACTACCTCGCCAAGCCGTTCAACCCGCACGAACTGACGGCGCGCGTCTCGGCAATCCTGCGTCGCAGCCGCGGTGCCGTCCAGGGCGACGGCAACGCGCCCGGGGTCGTCGACGTCAACGCGGCGCCGCTCTCCTTCGCCTCCGGCCGGCTCGTCGTCGATCCGGCGAGCCGGCGCTTCGCGGTCGCGGTCGAAGGGGCGCCCGCGATCAACGGGCGGCTCACGCCCGGCGAGATCGGACTCCTCGCGGCGCTCGCGAGACGGCCCGGCGCCGTCCTGACCCGCGAGCAGTTGCTCGAGGCCGTCACCCGCCGCCCCGACGAGGTCTTCGACCGGGTCATCGACGTCCACGTCGCGAACCTGCGACGCAAGCTCGGCGACGACGCCGCGGAGCCGTGGCTGATCGAGACGATCCCGCAGACCGGCTACCGCCTCGTTGCGATGCGCGACGCATGACCAAGCCTGGCGTCGCGCCAACCGCCACGATACCTGCGCCGGGATCGGGGCCCGCGGCGCACCGATCACTCGCCTGGCGGCTCGGGCTGCTGCTCGGGATCGCCGTTGTGGCGGTCCTCCTGCTCGTCGGCTTCGTGGTCAACCGGGTCGTGAGCACGAATTTCGAGAACGTCTTGACGGCCCAGCAGCAGCAGCGGATCGACGATGCCGCGGACACGATCGCGGACCGGCTCGGGCGCCCGGCCGGACTCGTTCGCGCCCAGGCGCTCGTCACGCGACTGGCCACGTCGATCGGCGGTGAATTCCGGATCGTGTCAAGCGACGGCACGACGCTGGTTTCCTTCGGCCGGCGCCCAGACGGCACCCCGTCGCACTACGAGGCCCCCATCCAGGTCAACGGGGCGACTTTGGCGACGCTCCAGGCCGACGTCCCGGCAAGAGCCGGCGACCGTGGCTTCCTTCCCCTGTTCAATGTCACGCTCGCTGTCGCGGGGATCGTCAGCGTCCTCGGAATCGTCGCCGTGTCGACCTCGATCGCGCGCCGACTGACCCGCCCGCTCCGAAACGTCGCGGCCGCCGCGCGACGGCTCGAGGCGGGCGACGCGAGCGCACGCGCCACGGGCGGAGACGATCGCGAGTCGAGCGAGCTCGCCGAGGCGTTCAACGCGATGGCCGATCGACTGCAACGCTCGGAGATGCTCCGGCGGCGGGCCGCGAGCGATATCGCACACGACCTCGCCACACCCGCGACCGTCCTCGAATCGCAGCTCCAGGCGATGATCGACGGCGTCGTGCCCCTCGATACCGCCGGGCTCGAGACCGCCCGGTCGGCGGCGAGCGCGCTCGGCGGCGTCGTGGCCGACATCGACGACCTCGCACGCGCCGAGGCCGCGCCGCTCCAGGCAAGGCCGTCGGCGGTCGATCTCGCCGCCGCGATCCCCGAGATCGCGCTCGCACTCGAGGGACCGCGGCGCGACCGGTCGGCGCGGCTCGAGGTGACGGTCGAACCCGGCACGCTGGCCTGGGCGGACCCCGGCCACCTGGCCCGTGCGGTCCGCAACGTCGTCGCGAACGCCCTCGCCCACAGCCCGGCCGGCGGGGTCGTGACGGTCGCGGCGGCGCGCGACGGCGAGGTCGTCCGAATCCGGATCAGCGATCAGGGCGCGGGCATCGCGCCGGACGACGTGCCCCACGTCTTCGAACGGTTCTACCGCGCCGACACTTCGCGGGCGACGGATCCTGGGACTGGCCGGCCGACGGGTCTCGGCCTCGGCCTGACGATCGCGCGGGAGCTCCTCGCTGCAAGCGGCGGGCGGATCCGCGTCGAGCGGACAGGACCCGATGGAACGAGCTTCGTCGTCGAGGTACCGGCGGCAGCCCGCCCGTAGAGTCGAGGGCGTCCGAGCTGCAGCGAGACTCAGTCGCGCGGCAGCTCGGGCGGCGGTTCGACCAGGGGGAGCCCGGGATCCATCGGCGCGAGGACCGGCGGCTCGGGCGCCTCGATTGGCGGGAGGAGCGGCGACCCGGTGATGAGGCGCGTGCCGCGACCGTGGGTCAGGAACGTCCAGGCCCAGCGCACGAGGACGACGATCCGGTTCGAAAAGCCCGTCAGGTAGACGATGTGGATGCCGAGCCAGAGCGCCCACGCGGTGAACCCGCCCTGCCGGCCGAACGGACCGAGCCACGAGATATTCGTGACGCCGGCCAGCCGCCCGATGACGGCCACGTCCCCATGGTCGCCGTAGCGGAACGGTTCGTGGGGCCGGCCGAGGACGCGCCGGCGGATCACCCGCGCCGCATAGGACCCGCCCTGCATCGCGCCCTGGGCGACGCCCGGCGTCGGTTTGCCGGGATGCCAGGGCTGCACCGCCGCGTCGCCGACTACGAAGATCTCGGGGTGCCCGCGGACCGTCAGGTCTGGTTCGACCATGACGCGGCCTGCCCGATCGGTCTCGGCACCGGTTGCTGCGGCGACGGTCCGCCCGAACGACGCTGCCAGGATCCCGGCCGCCCACAGGACCGTCCGCGCCTCGATTGCCTCCTCGCGTCCGTCGGGATCGATCACCCGGACGCGCTCCGCATCGAGATCGACGACGCGCGTCCGGGTCCGCACCTCGACGCCGAGACGCTCGAGCTGGCGCTGTGCGGAGACGGAGCGGTCCGGCGGGTATGGCGGCAGGATCCGGTCCACGGCCTCGACGAGGATGATCCTGGCCTGATCGGAGCGGATCGCCCGAAAATCCCGTTTGAGCGTGTCGTGCGCGATCTCGCCGAGCGCCCCGGCCAGCTCGACCCCGGTCGGTCCCCCGCCGACCACGACGAAGGTCATCCAGGCGCGGCGCCGGCCGGGATCCGCCTCGCGCTCGGCCGCCTCGAAGGCGATGAGGATCCGGCGCCGGATCTCGGTCGCGTCCTCGATCGTCGTGAGCCCCGGCGCGAACGCGGCCCACTCCGGGTGATCGAAGTAGGTGTGATGCGCGCCGGGGTTTTTAACAAGGCGTTTTGAGCACTGGGACTTGCATCTTCAAAATTAATGACCAGCACAACCTTGTAGGGTGACATATATGGCTTGAGCGAGAGAAACCTGCTTACCTCGCGAATCTGATCCACGCCCAGGTCCTTCTTGTCGGGCAGTTTCTTTATGACCATCAGGTCAGCGTGCTGACCGGCTTCAATTTGTTTGCAGGTGCGGCAAGTGCGGCATGGGACACCGGGCGCGATGGGGGTGGCGCAGTTTAGCGCCTGCGCCAGACGCAGGGCCAGGGTGCGCCGCCCAATGCCAATCGGCCCGCTGATCAGGTAGGCATGCCGCAAACCGCCGCGGGATACATGCTGCTGAAGCAGGTTTACGGCCCAATCCTGGCCAAAAACTTCCCACTTGTTTTGATTCATGTCGGCTGCAAACCTTTCAACAGGATGCGGGGTAACTATCACGGCAAAACCAAAATCTATTCCTGCCCGGCCTTGAGACGCAGGTAAGAGTCGTAGCGCTCGGGGCGCACCTGTCCAGATTTTAGCGCGGCGAGCACGGCGCAGCCGGGCTCGTGGATGTGGCTGCAATCGCTGAACTGGCAATCTTCAACCAGCGGGGCCAGTTCTGGAAAATAAGCGTCGATCTCCTCTGGTTCGGTATCCCAGAGCGCCAGCGACTTCCAACCGGGGGCATCTGCCACCCAACCCCCGCCGATCAGGGCGTGCAGCTGGCGGAAGTTGGTCGTGTGCTTGCCCTTGTCGTTATAGGTGCTGACTGCACCGACCGCAATCGCCAGACCGGGTTGGATGGCGTTCATCAGGCTGGATTTTCCCACACCAGAAGGGCCTGCCAGGGCCGAAAGTTTGCCCTGCAGCGCCTGACGCAATTCATCGATCCCCAGATTTTCTTTGGCGGAAGTATAAATGACCCGGTAGCCCAACTGCGGATAAAAGCCAAACTTTTCCTGCGCCGCGGCGAGGCCAATGACATCCACCTTGTTGGCCACAATGATGGCCGGGATGGTTTGCTTCTCGGCGATCACCAGGAAGCGGTCGAGCATGCGCAATCTGGGTTCCGGGTTGGCGCAGGCAAAAACAAAGACCGCCTGATCGGGGTTGGCGAGCAAAATCTGGCGATATTCGCCTTGAGGGCGCGGGTCAAGGCGCACAATCTCGCTTTTGCGCGGCAAGACTTCTTCAATGGAACCCGAACCATCCGAGAGCAGGGTAAAGGTGACCTGGTCGCCAATCGCCGCGAGGTCGCTTTCGTGCCGGCCTTGCTTGAGCCGTCCGCGCAGCTGGCAGGTGACGGGTTCAGCCTGCCCCTCGGGTAGCACAAAGAAAAACCCTGATTGGGCACGAATGATCAGGCCGGTGGAAAACAACTGTGCTTCAGGCATTTTGGAAAGCTCCAGATTACTGGCCCGGGGTGGGCGTCACCGGAGAAGTGGGAGTGCGCGTGATACCAATGTTGGACTCCCACCAATAAGGGCTCCGCGGTTGACCAAAGAAATAGGTTTCGACCATACGCTTGAACATGGGCGCGGCTATTGAAGAACCCTCTCCGGCGTTTTCAGCTACAACCGCGATGGCAATATCCGGCAGATCCGGACGCTGCGAATCGGTATAACCAGCAAACCAGGCGTGTGGGGTACCGGTATTTGATTCGGCAGTGCCAGTTTTGCCGTAAATGACAACGGAAGTTAGATTGGTGAAGCGGTTGTAGGCGGTTCCGCGCGGGTTACGGATAACTGACAACATGGCGCTTTGCAGAGCCGCCAGGGTCTCGGCCTTGACCGGCAGCACGCCGCGCACTTCGGCCTTATACATATTGGTCTCAACGCCATTGCTGTCAATAATCTTTTCCACGATCTGCGGGCGGTAGAGCGTGCCGCCATTGCCGATCGCAGCCATGAAGTCGGCCACTTGCAAGGGGGTCACCAGCACATCGCCCTGGCCAATCGCCTGGTTGACGGCATCCAGCAGGGTGGGTGGATTGATAATCGTTCCGGAAGCTTCATTGATCTGTTCGATGCCGGTCTTTGACCCAAGCCCAAAGCCGCGCGCCATATCGGCGATGGCGGTGATGCGCCCCTGATCGTACAGGTCTTTGCCGATATGCCAGAAATATGGGTTGCACGAGCGCATCAGTGCGGTGGAGAGAGTCACGTCGCCGGAGGGGCGGGTGCGGCCTTCGCCAGTCTCACGCAGCTCGGTCTGAAAGTGTTCGTAAGTCCAGTCATACAGGGTGCGATCAGCTAATTCTTTGAATTCGTAACCACAGTTAAGCGGGGATTCGGGTGTGTAGGTGCCACTTTCGAGCGCGGCTGAAAAAGTGATGACCTTAAAGACCGAGCCGAGCGGGTACTGGCCCTGCACGGCGCGATCCAGTAGCGGCGTGTTTTGGTCGTTGAGCAGGTCACCCAGGGCATACACGCTATTCGCGTTTTCTGGCTCGAACAAATTGGGATCGTACCTTGGTGAGGAGGCCATGGCCAGGATGCGCCCGGTATTGCGTTCCATTACCACAATCGAACCACGGAAGCCGGTGATGGCTTTCTGGGCCTGCGCCTGTAAATTCTCATCGAGGGTCAGGGTAATTGACGAGGCCGGTTTGGATTCGGATTGCCCGAGAGTGGAAATTACTTTGCCATCCGGCCCAATCACATACAGGGTACCGCCGGTCTTGCCTGCCAGGTATGGTTCACCCCATTTTTCAATGCCAGTCATGCCAACACGCGCGGCAGGGGAATAGCCGTTGCGCAGGTACTGGTCAAGCTGTTCTTTCGGCACGGGTGAAACATATCCAACCGTTTGCGGGGCGATGCCGCCCTGATAATAGAAACGCGAGTTGTACTGTGTCATAACCACCCCGCCCAGGGCGGCCAGCGTACCGTAATGACCGTTGACATCCTTTAGCGGAGCTTCACCGATGGGAACATACCAATCGACGCTGCGCTTGTCGGCATACATGGCGCTGATGTTGCCCGGATACAGGCCGGTCAGGATGCTTAACTCGCCAAGCAGCGCACCTTCACTATCCGGCAAAATCTGGACCGGAATGACTCCCAGCGCCATTACATCTGTTTGGGCCACAAGCGGCTGGCCAGCGCGGTCATTGATGATACCGCGCGCCGGGACATTAAAATCCATTTGCAGGTGGTTGCCACCCTTCAGCTCGGGCATGATCAGGCTGTCATCCCAGGCAATACGCCATTGACCATTTTCCAGGGTGAGCGGCGCGTTCAGATCGCGCTTAAAGTCACCAGTAAGGCGTGTTTTGAAGGTTACTTTGAAGCTGAATTGGGCAGGGCTGGGGGTGTAACCAGCATCAGAAATATCGTAAGTCATTTCCTGAAGTGTGAGAGCTGCCATCGCGTTGCGGTAGCGCTCACTGAAATCTGTCTCGTTGATCGCATTTTTGCTATCCCGGCTGAGCAGGGCGTACATGGAGGCGTAATCGTCTTTTTTCCAGGCATCCAAAAACGTGCGCATGATGCTGAGCGGATCTGGTGCGCTGGTGACAGCCACAATCGGGGGCGGCAGGGTACCGACACTCACAGGAGTCACGGCTGCGGGCGAACTTACCACCGTACCAGGTACGCCTGCGCACCCGGCCAGGAATGCCAGGGCCAGCACAAGACTGAAGAGTCGATATAGTTGTTTCATTGGTTCACCTTACACTTGCGGGCCACCGCTTAAATAAGCGTTGAAGACCGGGCATTGATAATTAATGGTTGCCTGGCAGTTGCCAGGAATATCCGCACCGGGGAAAACTTCGGCCTGGCGCAGTAAAACACTCAGACTGCACAGCGGCAGCCCCATGACGGAAGCGTAACAACCTGCCATGCTTTCCACCGGTTGAAAATCCGGGTGCTGGATACCGTAAGCACCGGCCTTGTCCAAAGGGTCGCCAGATGCAATATAGCGATCGACTTCATGCGCGCTGTAGGCGCGCATCGGTACATCAGTAACGACCACATCCGTCCAGAGATTCCCATCGCTGGCACGCAGCACGGCGATGCCGGTGTAAACCTGGTGGGTGCGAGCGCGCAAGCGCATGAGCATCTGGCGGGCTTCGGCTTCGTGCGCGGGTTTGCCGAGAACATCCCCATCAATGACCACGGAGGTATCCGAGCCAATGACCAGGTGTTCCGCGCGAGCACGCGGCAGGACGGCGAGCGCCTTTTCCTGGGCCAGTCGGCGCACATAGGCAGCTGGCGCTTCAGCGGGAAGGCGGGTTTCATCTATATTGGCAGCGTCCGCGTCAAAGATCCAACCGCCCAGGCCTAATAACTGCCTGCGGCGCGGAGAATTGGATGCGAGTAAAAGAACGGGACCGGTAGGAATCATAGGGTACAAATTAAGATTCTAACACAGCTTTGCCAGGCGATAAATTGCATGGGGTTGAAACCAAAAAATGGGGCAGCCCGGTCAGTTCGAATCAAACCAGGAGCGAAAATTGATATTGCTGTCATTCAACCAGGAAGCCCTTTTGGTTTTCGGTTGTATAATAGCGCATCATAATTGCGTAGACAATTCAACATCCATTAAGGTTTGCTTGCCTGGTTTTCAAACTCGTTTGCAAAATTTTTTCTACCAGACCGGGCAAAAAAACCATCCAAAGAACTTTATGGATTTAATCATCCAACAGGAGAGCTCATGCAGGCATTAAAAGACAAGATCATGAAGGAAGGCAAGGTACTCGCCAACGGGATCCTCAAGGTGGACAGCTTCATTAACCACCAGGTGGACCCGATGCTGATGGATGCCTGCGGACGCGAGTTCGCAAAGCGATTTGCCGGTGTCGGAGCCACCAAGGTGCTGACCGCCGAAATTTCGGGCATCGCCCCGGCGCTGACCACCGCCCTGCACCTGGGGCTGCAGGTGGTCTACGCGCGCAAGACCAAACCTGTCACCATGCCAGACCAGGTTTACCTGACCCTGGCACCTTCGCATACCAAGGGCCGTATGGTGGAATTGATCATCTCGCCCGAACATTTGCAACACGGCGAGCGCGTGTTGATCATTGATGACTTTCTGGCCTCCGGCGCAACCATCCTGGGATTGGTGCGGCTGGCAGAAACCGCCGGGGCGGAGATCGTGGGGATCGGCGCTTTGATTGAAAAAAACTTTGAAGGCGGGAGAGCTGCCCTGCAAAAAGTAGGCGTGCCGGTGGAGTCACTCGCAGTGATTGCCAGCCTCGATAATGACACCATCACGTTTGCGGACTGAACTCTTGCGCGCCGCAAAATTCGCTGCGAGCAAGCCTTTTTTATTGGCCTGGGTACTGAAAATCATGTCCTTTGCCTTACCAGTTGAACGACTTTGCGAAACCAGTACACTGCTGGCCTTTTATCATCCCAGCCCAAGCTATGCGGTACACATCCTGTTGGTACCCAAAAAGGCGATTGCAAACCTGGGTGAGCTTGACCCTGCGCCTGACAGTGAATTTTTGGGCGATGTGTATGGCACTGTCCAAAAACTGGTCAGACAGTTAAACTTGAGCGAAGACGGCTACCGTTTGATCGTCAACGGCGGCAAATATCAAGATTTCCCGACCCTGCACTTTCACCTCGTGGCTGACCAGGTCCCCGATAGGAAATGAGCCCATGCCCAACGCCATCGCCATTCTTGATTTCGGTTCACAATATGCACAACTGATCGCGCGCCGGGTGCGCGAGGCACAGGTGTACTGCGAGTTATTCCCCTGGGATGCGCCGCAGGAACAAATCATGGCTATCCAGCCGCAAGCATTCATTCTCTCGGGCGGACCGAACTCGGTTTATGAACCTGGCGCGCCCTTTATTCAGCCTTTTATCATCGCGTCAAAGCTGCCCATCCTGGGGATCTGCTATGGGATGCAGGCGCTCACGCACGCACTGGGCGGGCAGGTGGACTCATCCGCACATCGTGAATATGGTAAGGCAATCGTTGAGCCGCTTGCGGCCAATGCGCTGTTCCCAGCCGAAGACTTCCAGGTATGGATGTCGCACGGCGACCGGATCACACGCCTGCCCGACGGCTTTGTGCCCTGGGCGCGCAGCGGCAGCAGTCCCTTCGCGGCCATGGCCGACCCAGCGCGCAGATACTTTGGCTTGCAGTTCCACCCGGAAGTCAACCACACGATCGGCGGCAGCCAGATCATCAGGCGTTTCGTCAACGAGATTGCCGGGGCAGCCCCGGACTGGACACCGCAATCGATCATCGAGCAGTCGGTGGAACGCATCCGCAAACAGGTGGGGCAGAACCGGGTGCTGGCAGCAGTCTCGGGCGGTGTGGATTCGTCGGTGGCGGCAGCGCTGGTGCACAAGGCGATTGGCGACCAGTTGGTGGCGGTCTTTGTTAATACCGGCCTGCTGCGCAAGAATGAGCCGGAACAAGTGGTAGTCGCATTCCGCGAAATGCCAGGCGTAGAACTGGTGGCTGTGGAAGCGGCTGATGAATATTTTGAGGCGCTGCGCGGTGAGACCGACCCGGAAAAGAAGCGCAAGATTGTGGGTGAAAAGTTCATCCGCATTTTTGAACAGCAGGCGCGCAGTCTGGGGCAGCCCAAATTCCTGGTGCAGGGCACCATTTACCCCGATGTGGTTGAATCTTCCGCGCCAGATCGAAACAAGGCCGAAAAGATCAAGACCCATCATAACGTGGGCGGGCTGCCCAAAGACATGAGCTTTTCACTGGTAGAGCCGCTGCGTTACCTGTTCAAAGATGAAGTGCGCGCCGTGGGCGAGGCCCTGGGACTGCCCTCCGAAATGGTGTGGAGACAACCCTTCCCCGGGCCGGGGCTGACTGTCCGTTGTCTGGGTGAAGTGACTCCCGAACGTGCCGCGCGCCTGCGGCAAGCGGACGCGATCCTGATCGAGGAGCTATCGGCGGCCCGGTTGATTGGCAAGGGCGCGGGCACCAGCCAGGCTTTTGTGGTGCTGCTGCCGGTGCGTTCGGTGGGCGTGATGGGCGATCAGCGCACCTACCAGGAAGCGTGCGCCATTCGCGCAGTGCTGACCGATGACTTTATGACGGCTGACTGGGCGCGCATTCCGTATGATGTGCTGGCTCAAGTTTCCACGCGCATTGTAAATGAAGTGCACGGCATCAACCGTGTGGTGTACGATATTACCAGCAAGCCGCCAGCGACAATTGAATGGGAATAAAAGCGGATGTGTAAATATCATGCGTGCAGATTACTTCGTTCGCCGGGTTTGCTTGCTCGTAGCAACGTGCCGGGTAAGCTGGCGTGCAACAAAACAGGTTGGGAACCACTTTGAAACTTATCTTATCCAAGCGCGTATAGTTAAGCGGTGACCCATGAGCATTGAACGCAAACCCGCCGTGCCCGCTGCACCGATCCACCCGCTGGCTGCGCTGGCAACCATCGCACTGGATGGATTCTTTGCCATCTTTGAAGTACTGGACCCATTCATGCTGATCTTTATCAGCAGCGGCATTGGCTTGCTGGGTTTTTTGACCACCACGCTGGTACAACGCTACTTGGCAAAGGATGAGTGGGGGCCGGCGCTGGCAAAAGGAATGGTGATGGGCATTTTCGCGGGTGTCCCATACCCAATCGCGGGCACCGTCATTGGCGCACCGCTGATAATCTGGGCAGGGCTGCACCAATGGGTGACGGCCCCTGTGTTGAGCAGCAATAATCAGATTGTGGACAGCGCCTTCAAAAAGAGCGCGCCTGCACTGGAAGATAAGGAGAAAGAAGAAAATGAAAATCAACCTGAGTGAAATATTAACCAAAGCCTGGCAGATCACCTGGAAATTCAAGGTGCTATGGATTTTTGGTATTTTGGCAGGCTGCGCTGGCGGCAGCAACCGTTTTAGCTATAGCGGAGGCAGCAGCAACGGTAGCGGCAGCGGCGGGAACGGCAGCAGCGAGCAGCTGCCGGAAGCCTTCCGCCAGTTTGAAAATATGCGTCCAATGGATGCAGTGAGTCAATTTACGGGCCAGTATATGGGAATTATTGTGGCCGTGATCCTGCTGTTGTGTGTTCTGTGGCTGCTGTTCTTCTTCCTGGGTGTAATGGGCAAAACCGGCCTGATCAAAGGTACAAACAAGGCTGATACAGGCACCGAAAACCTGCATTTTGGTGAACTGTGGGGCGAGAGCACCCCCTATTTTTGGCGCATTTTTGGCCTGAGGCTGCTGATTGGGCTGCCTATCTTCCTGGTGGTTGTGATTTTGCTGGTTGGAATGGGCTTCGCCGGTTTTTCTGCCTACAGCGGCGGGGCTTCCGGAGGCGGCTTGAGCGCAATCATCATTGGCATGCTCGGCATTTTTGTGGCGGTCATGTGTGTTGTGGGGATTGCCTCAATTGTGATCAGCATGATACAAGAACAGGCCGAGAACGCGATTGTGCTGGAAGACCTGGGTGTTTTGCCCGGGCTCAGCCGCGGCTGGCAGGTACTTAAATCCAACCTACTTTCGATTATCGTAATCTCGCTTATCTTGGTGGTGATGGGCGGCGTGATTGGCTTCCTGATGGCCCTGCCACTTCTGGCGATTCTGCTGCCGGTCGGGTTGACCGTGGCCGCCACCGGGGCGAAAAGTATCGTCCTGCCCTTGATTATTGGCGGCGGCTGCCTGTTGGTGTACCTGCCCGTCCTATTCCTGTTGAGCGGCATTCTGCAAACCTATACCCAGGCGGCCCTGACGCTGACCTATCGCCGCATCACTGCTCCGGTGCTGCCTGTCGAGCCGCCCATCCTGGACGCAGCGCTGTAATAAGAATTTTTCAACTCGAAGCGCACTACGCTTCATTGCGGGGATATCAATCTGACGCTACGGGCGCGAAGTCTTGCAAAAGGCTTCGCGCCCGTGTGTTTTTCGAGTATGATTTCTTTCCAAACAGGAAACCACTTTGTCTCAACAGCACAACCTCTGGCGTTTTATTCTTTCTTTGCTGATCACAGGTCTGATCGCCCAACTGGGCCTCCCGGCTGCTTTTGTGCGCGCCCAGGGTACGGCTTTTGCCACGATCAGCACTCCCGATACAAGCGCATTCCCGATCATCTCCACTTACCTGGATGCGTTTGATGATTCCGGGCAGTTCATCAGTGGTCTAACCCCTGCACAAATAACCGTGCTGGAAAACGGACAGGAAATCACGCCGGGCAAGGTTGAGAATCTGCATCCGCCAATCAGTTTTGTGCTGGCGGTGAACTCAGACCCCGCCCTGGCACTGCGTGACGGGTTCGGCATTTCACGCTATGAAAAAGCGGTTTTAGCGCTAAGCGATTGGGCGGTCACTTTACCAGGCGACAGTCAGGATAAACTGGCATTGGTCTGGAACGGAGGCGTGGTGGCTTCGCGCCTGGCACCTGCCGAGTGGAACACGCGCCTGGCCGCTTTCGACCCGGCGCTGCGAAGTTCCGCCACGGGCCTTTCTGCCCTGGCTTTCGCGTTGGACGCAGCCCAGGAAGCGGAAGGCAGGCCCGGGGTCAAGAAATCGATCCTGCTCATCTCCGCGCATCTGAACGTCAAAGACCAAAATAACCTCCAAGATCTGGCTTCGCGCGCAAAAATCGCGGGCGTTCGCGTTTATGTCTGGATCACCGATTCGCCATCTTACCAGGATAACCCCGGCACCTACGCCCTGCAAGACCTGGCACTCTCCACCGGCGGTAATTCTACCTATTTCACAGGCAGCGAAACCCTGCCGATGCTTGAAGACTGGCTATCACCACTGCGAAACCTGTATAGGGTATTCTACAATTCCAAGATCCGCGCCGGGGGCTCACATTCCGTTACACTGACGCTGCACAACGACAGCCAGGCAATCACCAGCCCGGCTGCCAATTTCACGCTTAAACTGCAACCCCCGAATGTAACCTTGCTCTCACCTCCCATTCAAATTGTGCGGCAAAACCCGGAGAATCCTTTTGATATCGCAGGGTTTTCCCCCAGCCAGCAGGAAATCTCAGCCCTGATCGAATTTCCAGATGGGCTGCCGCGCCTCATCAAGCGCTCCGCGCTGTATGTGGATGGGCAAAAAGTGGCGGAAAACACATCGGAACCCTTTACCATCTTTAACTGGGATCTGAACGGTTACGGCGTTAGCGCTGACCATGAACTGCAGGTGGAAGTGGAAGACTCGCTATCGCTCAGCCAGTTGAGCGCCAAAATACCCGTGCAGGTCACTGTTGTCCAACCGCCCGGGGGTATGGCCGGGTTGATCCTGCGCAACCGCGCCGCTTTGTCCATCACCGTTATGGTGCTGGCGGGTGCGTTGGTACTGGGTATTATTGTCTTGGGAGGGCGCAAAGGCCTGACCAGTCTGGCTGAACGACGCAAAGTGCGCGCTGCGCAACTTGACCCGGTCACCCAACCTGTACACAGCACAGCCGAATCCCCCGCTGCACCGCGCAACAACCCGTTCCCCTGGCTGCGCAAGAAGTCCGCGCCACCTCTGGCGTATTTTGTCAAACTGAGCCCAGATGGTTCGCCTACCAAAGGCGACCCCATCCCGTTGATCGACGCTGAAATCACCTTTGGCACTGACCCGACCCAGGCCACCCATATACTGGATCATCCATCTCTTTCGCCGCTGCATGCCCGCCTACAACATGCCGAAAACAACAGTTTCACTTTAATCGATCAAAACTCTGTTGCAGGAACCTGGATCAACCTTGAAGCGGTGCCGCCTGCCAGCGGGGTTGTTCTCAACCATGGCGATGTGATACACTTTGGACAGCTTACGTACCGTTTTGTGCTGGCAAAACCGCCAGCCCATAAAAAACCGACCATCAGCCCTCTATAAATAGAAAAACGGATGCTGCGCACAGATCACGCCCACCTTTACGTTGCCGCCCAAACCGATCCAGGTTTGACTGGCAAGAATAACGAAGACAATTTTGCGGTGTCGGCTCACATTGTCAGCAATGTGAACCCGATCCCTTCTGTCTTTGCGATTGTTTCGGACGGTATTGGAGGGCACAAAGCCGGGGAGGTTGCATCCGAACTGGCAGTAAACCTGATCAGCGCGGCTGTTGAAAAACGCGAGGGCGGGCACCCGCTGGCGGTCTTTGAACAAAGTTTTTACCAGACCAGCGAAGCGATTTTCAAAGAAGCCGAGTTGGATGTGACCCGCAAGGGCATGGGGGCGACCGCCGCCTGTGTATGGGTGATCGGGCAACAATTGTATATCGCTTATGCGGGTGATTCGCGCATTTACCTGATGCGAGGGCAGCACGCACAACAGATATCACACGACCATACCTGGGTACAGGACGCCCTGGATAAAGGCATTCTTGACCGATCAAGGTTAAAAAACCACCCCAACTTACATGTTATCCGGCGTTACCTGGGTTCCGACGAACCGCCTGTACCCGATTTGCGGCTCTTTCTGCGCGCTGGGGAAAATGACAGGCAAGCCAAAGCCAACCAGGGCATGCAGCTGCTGCCCGGGGATGTGGTCTTGCTATGTTCAGATGGGTTAACCGACCTCGTGAAGGATGCTGAGATTGTGAGTGCGCTTCAGGGGCGCAATCTGCAGCAGGCGGCGCAAGCGCTGATCGACCTGGCCAACGAGCGCGGCGGTCACGACAACATCACCGTTGTTATGCTGGGTGTGCCCTGGGACCCAGGCCAAATAAACCCAGGCTGGCTGGGGCCCAAGTAACGTGAGCCTTATCTCGCAGGGGGCAAGTTGTTCAACCTGCGGCATCCCCGCTTAATCGGCAGATTTCAAATAATTGGCAGGTTCTGTTTGGTTGGAGATCGCCACGCCGCCGAAGAACAGAAGCGGCGGCTCGCGATGACATGTTTTTTGGGGGGCGCGTTTATTGTTCATCCTTCAAATGAATCCCACACTCAACCTTTTTATGTCCCACCCAGCGCCCCGAGCGAGGGTCTGCGCCTTCGGCCACGGGGCGCGTGCAGGGTGCACAGCCGATGCTGGGGTAACCCTTGTGATGCAGCTCGTTCACCGGTAGTTCATACAAATCGATATAGGTCCAGACCTGTTCTTGCGACCAGGTGACCAGTGGATTGACTTTCACCAGGCCATTGGCGGAATCCCACTCAATGGCATGCGCCTGGGCGCGCTGATTGGTCTGTCCGCGGCGGATGGCGGTGATCCAGGCCTGGCGCGTTTTCAAAAAAGCGCGCAGCGGTTCCACTTTGCGCAGGCGGCAGCAATGGTTCGGGTCACGTTCCCACAAATCAACACCATGCTGCCCGGACTGCTGCTCAAGGCTGTGCCCGGTTGAAATACGCAGGAATTTGACCCCGAAGAGCGCTTCCAGCTTATCGCGCAGGCGGTATGTTTCGGGGAAGAACAGATCTGTATCGAGGTAAAAAATGGTGGTTTGCGGCGAAACCTGGCACAGAATGTGCAGAATCACAATACCTTCCGGTCCGAACCCGGTTGCCATTGCCAGCCCGGCTCCAAAGCGATGGGCTGCCCACGCGATAATCTCGTGCGGATAACTGCCCTCAAACTGATCGGCCAGGATGGCAACTTCATCAAAGATCGAAAAAGCCGGTTGATTCACAGGAGCCAGACATCCGTGTAATTTGGGTTATTTGTGTGTGTCAGGCGTGGTCGAGCAGGCCGCGCGCAAAATGCAAGAAGCCCTGTACGTCACTGAAATTGGTGACCATGCCAACCGAGATGCGCACGGCGCCACTCGACTTGCCATCGATGCACAGGCGGAAGTCATCGAGGGTCAGGCGTTTTTCGTGGCCCGGCCCGTGAAAGCACACATCCAATTCTACGCGTGAAATGCCCAGGGCCAACTCACCTGCGCCAGGGTTACAGAAACAACCGGTACGCAGCGAGATATTTTCCAGGTTGGCGGCCTGTTCAATGGAACGGTGGTCAATCGTCTCGCCGCGCGGGTTAAAGAAATTCACCGTCACTGCGCCGCCGCGAGCCTCGGTGGAGGTGGGTCCGTAGACCCGCACCAGCGGCACACCGCTTTTGTGTTTCATTACGGTTAAATTATCCAGCAGCCACCCGGTCAGGCAGCGCACACGGGTCTGGATGTTCTCAATCCCGATTGACTCGATGTGTTTCAGACCAATTTCCACCGCGGGGATGTTGAGATAGTCGACGGTGCCATCTTCGAAGGCGGCATGGCCCTCGGCAAGGTAATATTTATCACCCTGCACTGATGCAACGGTAATGGTGCCGCCTGCGAACCAGGGGCGGTGCAACTTGCGCAGCGCCTGGCGGCGGGCTACCAGTGCGCCCAGCCCGGTGGGGTAACCAAAAATCTTGTAAAATGAGAGCGGCACGAAATCGGGTTTCCAGCGACCCAGGTCGAGGGGGTTGGTGGGGGCAAAGGCCGCAGCGTCCAGCAGAACATCCCAGCCTTTGGCATGGGCTTTTTCAATCCATTCGAGCGGATGCTTGACCGATGAGAAGTTGGATTGGCCAGGGTATGCAAAAAGGTTGTTCGCACCGGGGCGGGCTTTTTCCCAGGCAGCTTCCAGCATACTTTCATCGACGCGCATATCGGGCAACACCATGGGGATATACGTGACCTGCGCGCCTTTGCCGTGCGCAAACTCACGGATGCCGTTGACAGAATTGTGGTTGTCGAAGGTCATCAAGTAGTGATCATCCTTACCGAAGGGGTAGGCTTCGCCGACAATCTTGAGCGCACCGCTGGCATTGGCGGTAAAGACGACATCGTATTCTTCCGGGTCGGCGTTGAAATACTTCAGGATGTAGGCGCGCGCCGATTCTACAAAGTGGGTCGCTGCCTGCGAGGTGGGGTTGGTGGAATGCGGGTTGCCGAAGGTGTTTTCGAGCAAAATCTGCTGATGTTTTCTGACCTGCGATTCGGCGTACAGCCCTCCGCCGGTGTAATCCAGATAGATATGTTCAGCGCGGTCAATACGGCGGTAATCGTCCGCGCGCAATTGGTCAATACTGGCAGTCGATTCGTATGCGGGGTATTTTCCCAAGAATTCAACGTAGGTGGTGTCCATGCTGGTACTCCTCACCCCAATTTAACCACAGAATTGGCCTTGCAAACGATAGAAGGCGATCTAATCTAAAGGCGTTTTGTCCTGTTGTTAAAAAAATCGCACCCCAGCTTTACTGGAACTGTAAGCGTTCCCGGGAAATTCAAATAATAGACCTCTTGCAAATGTAAAATCCTGACCTTGAAATTCTACTGGTTTATCGAATAACCGCCCGCTCTTCGCGCAACGTTACAACTCTTTCGCTGGCAATAACCCCTCGTTAACGGAGCTAAAACGACTGTACAATTGTATTAAAGCCCCATTAATTGGGCGTTGTTCATAGCTCAGGGCTTAAGCGTAGCACCCTGTGCGTTAGCCCCGAGCGGACTTATGCAAGAGGCCTAATACCAGTTGATCATAAACAGGCAGCCAGAAACCCAGAAGCTGCTACTGCCTACTGGGCTGTATTGCCCCCATCCACCATTAGCAAATGCCCGGTCACAAAAGACGAGGCGTCTGAAGCCAGGAAAAGGACTGCCCGGGCGATTTCTTCCGGGTAGCCAAACCGCTTCATTGGCAAATAGGCAGCCGATTCGCGCATGGCAGCTTCCATCGAGACCGGGTCTGAGTGTTCAAAGTAGCCGCGTTCCAACCAGCGATCGACAAGCGTATCCCCCGGGCAGACCGCATTGACGCGGATCTGTTCGTGGGCATGGTCGAGGGCCATGCTCTTGGTCATGAGCGCCACGGCTCCTTTGCTGGTGGAATAGGGAAGCGCTCCTTTGCCGCCAACTACTGCCCAATCCGAGGCATTATTGACAATAACGCCGCCGCCCACAGCACGCAGATGCGGGATGACCAGGCGGCACATGCGCCAGACCGCGGTCACATTTATCGCCATTGTCTGCGCCCAATCATCTTCGGTGGTGGTTTCGGCAGTGCCTTTGGTAACGATCCCCGCATTGTTGAACAGGATATCGATGCGCCCAAAGGCCTGCAGGGCGGCATCCACAAAACGGGAGCAGTCTTGGCTGCGGGTATGGTCGGCCTCCACATAGACTGCCTGCCCGCCAGCTTTTTCCAAATCAGCCTGGAGCGCCAGCCCAAGGTCTGCGCGCCTGCCGCTAAAAACCAGTTTGGCGCCTTCCAGGCCGAACAACAAGGCAGTTGCCTTGCCAATTCCACTGGTCGCGCCGGTGATCAGCGCCACCTTGCCGGT
>JBBRWF010000011.1:0-20845 GCA_038249405.1 Anaerolineales bacterium | reverse complement strand
GCTGCCCGCCGTCCGGGGGATTCCGCTCCCATCGCCACAACTGATGCATAACTGGGAAATGGACACCGAAAACCCAGCGCTGGCGCCGTTCTTTGTGAATGGGATCTTTTTATCTGCCGAAAAAGCGCTGACCCGTTTGCTGGCATTTTCGGCACCCCAGGCGGATGCCAGCCTGGCATTCGCCCCGTCTGCTGCCTTCCGCTTCTGGAGCGCGGCAGCTTCCCTGGTCCTTGAAACCCTCTCCGCGCAGAAACTTGTGCCGGTAGTGGCCGGGAAGGAAGCCCGCTGGCTGCCGGTGCTGGACTGCGCCAAAGATGCGCAGAGGCTGGCGCAGCTCACCGCCGCCATGCCCGCGATTTGCCGCGCCGAAATTCCAGAGATCTCCCCCAGAAACCTGCTGACCAATTTTCTTAACACCTTTTGCGATGCGCTCGCACGCACCTGGGGCAAAGCCTCTGCCCCTAAGTTTTACCGGGGGGATGACTCACCCGCCCAGCGCTGGGTGGAAGCGCTTTTTGCGCCCGTCGCCGCCATCCAGCTTTCTTCCAATCAACTGACCGGGTTAACATCCAGCCAGCGCGCCTGGATGCGCAACCTGCACGTTGCCGGGGATGCAGCCTTTCGGATTGCCTTCCGGCTGGAATCACCCGTTTTGCAGAATGAACGCTGGCAGCTGCATTATCTCATCCAGGCCAAAGATGATCCAAGTCTGCTGATCCCGGCCGAGGAAGTCTGGAAAAAGACCAAAGGCGTGCTCACCCATCTCGGCCATCGTTTTGAACAGCCCCAGGAAAAATTACTGGCGGGATTGGGATACGCCGCCAGGCTGTTCCCGCCGATCTCGGAAAGTTTGAAGAGCAAACTTCCCAGCGAACTGGCCGTGGACACCGGTGGGGCGTATACCTTTTTGCGTGAGACCGCGCCGTTGTTGGAGGGCGCAGGCTTTGGAATTCTCGTCCCGCCCTGGTGGAATAAGAAGGGCGCCCGGCTGGGGGTCAAGGTCAAGCTGAAATCCAAAAATGAGCAGAGTACGCCAGGCCGAATGACGATGGAGAACCTGGTGAGCTACCAGTGGAAGCTCTCGCTGGGTGAAACGGAGCTGACCGAGGCAGAGTTCAGGGCGCTGGCAAAGTTAAAATCACCGCTGGTGCAAATCCGCGGACAATGGGTGACTCTGGACGCCGAGCAAATCGAGGCGGCGATAAAATTCTGGGATAAGAAACAGCTTGAAGGTGAGATGAGCTTGCTGGAAGCGATGCGGATGGAGTTGGGTGGGGAGACCTCCGCAGGCGGGCTGCCGATTGAATCTGTCGATTCGGAAGGCTGGTTGACAGAGTGGCTGGAACGTTTTTCGCAGTCGGAGAAACTGGAGCAGTTACCGCAGCCTTTGGGCTTGCTGGCCGAGCTGCGCCCCTATCAAAAACATGGCTATTCGTGGCTGACGTTCCTGCGCCGCTGTGGGCTGGGTGCCTGCCTGGCCGATGACATGGGGCTGGGCAAGACCATCCAGACGATTTCCATGTTGGTCCGCGAAAAGGAAATCAATGGAAAGTTTGCCACCCCGGCCCTGCTGATTGCGCCGACTTCCGTGGTGACCAACTGGGAGCGGGAAATTGGCAAGTTCGCGCCGGGGCTGCAAACCTACATTCATCGGGGCACAGACAGGCTGAGGGGTGAAGCTTTTCGGGAGGCGATCCAGGGTTCGGATGTGGTTCTCACCAGTTATCCCGTGGCGCGCCTGGACTCCGAATCCATCCAACCGATCCAATGGCTGGGGCTGATTCTGGACGAAGCCCAGAACATCAAGAACCCAGACACGAAGCAGACGCAGGTGATTCGCAAAATCGAGGCCGGGTTCCGGATTGCGTTGAGCGGTACGCCAGTGGAAAATCGCCTGTCTGAATTGTGGTCCATTATGCACTTTTTGAACCCCGGCTATCTGGGCGCGCGCAAGGCCTTCCGGGAGAACTTTGCCCTGCCGATTGAGCGCTACCACGACGAAGCGGCGCTGGCACAGTTGAAACAGTTAACCACGCCTTTTATTTTGCGACGTGTAAAAACCGATCCGCGCGTGATTACGGATTTACCCGAAAAGGTGGAAACCAAAGTCTACTGCGGGCTAACCGAGGAACAGGCAACGCTGTACGAGGCAGTGGTTCAGGATGTGATGAAGCGGATTGAAGAAGAGGATGGCATGCAGCGGCGCGGGTTGGTGTTGAGCATGCTGATGCAGTTGAAGCAGATTTGCAACCACCCGGTGCAGTATTTGCACCAGTCCCGCGCTTCGACTTCACCCGGGGGCGGTTCGGAGATTGCGATGGAGAATCGCAGCGGAAAGCTGGAGCGGCTGGGTGAGCTGCTGGATGAACTGCTCTCTGAGGGTGACCGGGCGCTGATCTTTACACAGTTTGCCGAAATGGGGCAGATGCTGGCCGACTACCTGCCAAAAGCGTTTGGCGCGGCGACGCAGTTTTTGCACGGCGGCACCCCCACGAAGACGCGCGACCTGATGGTGAAACGCTTTCAGGAGGACGATCACGCCCCGCCGGTGTTTATCCTATCGCTGAAGGCCGGTGGAACGGGCCTGAACCTGACCCGCGCCAATCACGTTTTCCACTTTGACCGCTGGTGGAACCCGGCGGTTGAAGACCAGGCCACCGACCGGGCTTTCCGCATTGGGCAGAAGCGGAATGTGCAGGTGCATAAGTTCGTCACCACCGGCACACTGGAAGAGATGATTGACGATATGATCGAGTCTAAGAAGGGTTTGGCGCAAGCGGTGGTTGGTTCGGGCGAAAACTGGGTCACCGAAATGAGTACGGATGAATTGCGGAAAGTCGTCAGTTTGCGGAGGCAATAATGCCCTACGATGATTACTACTTTAAACCGAGCAAGCCGAAGGAAGCCAAAGACGGCTTGAAAGCGCACAGCCAGCGCGGGACATTTGCCAAAAACTGGTGGGCGCAGCGCTGGATTGCTGCGCTCGAGCGGCTGGTCGATTCTGGGCGTCTGACACGCGGGCGCAGCTATGCCCGCAAGGGTCAGGTTCTTTCGATTGAAGAAACCAAAGACGGGATCGCCGCCAAAGTGCAGGGTTCCCAGCGTTCGCCGTACAAAATCAAAATCCAGATTGCAGCGTTGTCTGATGTGCAGTGGGACAAGGTCATCGACGCGCTCGCCGAACAGGCTCTTTTTACTGCGCAGCTGCTGGCGGGCGAGATGCCGCAGGAGATTGAATCAGCCTTTGATGCAGCCAAAGTCAGCCTGTTCCCCGTGCGGCGGGATGATTTAATAACCGACTGCTCCTGCCCTGATTACGCAAATCCGTGCAAACACGTTGCAGCGACGCACTACATTCTTGGGGAACGCTTTGACGAAGACCCGTTTTTGATATTTCGGCTGCGAGGCAGAACCCAGGAACAGGTCATGGCAGCGCTGCGCCTGCGCCGGGCGGGTGAAGCGGAAAGCATCGAAGAACGGCTGGAAGAACCCGAAGCAGTGATTCCGCTCGAAGAACAGATCGGGCACTTTTGGGAACTCGCCGTTCCGCTGGAGGGTTTCTCCGTTTCGATTCATCCGCCTTCAATTGCCATGCCGCTGCTTAAGCGATTGGGCGAAGCAAGCTTTATCGCTACCCCAGGGCTGGAATCCCTGCTGGCGGGGGCGTACCAGGCGATCAGCAAAAAAGCGTTAGAAGCAGCGTATCAGGATGGCGACGGCGAAAAGTAAATCCGCTCTATGCTATACTTAAATCATGAGCGCTTATTACTCTGACACCCACCCCAAAATGGAAGCCTTGCAAATCAGGCTTTGGCTGGCTTGCGCCAGCGGCATCTGCAGGCCAGCGAGCGCGAACTGCGCCGCCGTTTAGCAGGGCAGCTGCCTGGGGAAGAACTGGCGCTTAGGTTTTATGGAGAAATTGACGATGCTGCTTGATCCCTGCCCGCTAAATCGCTTTATCCATGTTGTCCTATAGCTGGCGCAGTGAAATCTTTGAAACCCCGGCTGAGAATTTGCAGGCGCAATGACCAATTTTTCCCCTTTGCAAAAAATACAGATCAAACCACAGGCGACTCAGTTCCTGCGTTTTGGTGAAATCTAACCAACCGGCTGGATGCGCGCCCCAGCGGCGGACCCATCGGCGACGAGTTTATCGGCGGGCGTCAGGCCAGTTCATCTGAAACCGGCTACGAATACTGCTCGATCCACGAACTGCTTGATTCTTACTGTCACCTGCTCCAAAAAACCGGCGACCCGGGCTGGGGCGACCGCATTGAGTGGCTTTTGTTCAACGCCGCGCAAGGCGCGCGCCATCCACAAGCCAGCGCGGTGGCTACCTGAAAACCGACAATTCCTTTTCGATGACCGGCAAACTCAGCCCGGATGCCCCCGATGAAGCCCAGAATCCGCAGACGCGCTATAAATACTCGCCAGTGCATCAGGATGTGGCGGTTTGCTGTGTTCCTAACGCCGGGCGGATTTATCCCTACTACGTCAAAACCATGTGGCTGCGCAGCCCTGGCGGCTTAACCGCGGCTTTGTTTGGCCCTTGTGTGCTCGAAACCGAAATTAACGGGGTTTGCGTAAAAATCACTGAAGAGACAAACTACCCCTTTGACCTGGAAATGACTTTCAGCATCGAAGCTGCCCAACCGGCGGAGTTCAACCTGTCATTCCGCAAACCGGCCTGGGCCAAAGGCTTTACGCTTGAAGGTGCGGTTGATTATCGCGAGGAAAATGGCTTGATCAGCCTGCGCAGAATCTGGCAAAACGGCGATTGCATCCGCCTGTCTTTCGAGGCTGAGGTGAAGTTCAATTCGTTTTTGGACAGCGAGACTTTAATCAGCCGCGGCCCGCTGCTCTTTGCGCTGCCGCTGGAAGGCGAAGAACAAACCGGAAGGCAGTACCCGCTGGCAGGGTTTTGTGATCTTCGCTACCTTCCCACTGGCGACCCCGGCGTTGATTTGCAGCTCGCTGGCAAACCAACTTTCAGCCTTGAGCGGGAAGCCTTCAGCCCTGAACACCCCTGGCAAGTGCTATCTCTGACTGGAAGCTTGTTTGACTGCGCTAATCAATGCATGAAACCAGTTCGGTTGATTCCCCTTGGCGGGAGTGTTTTGCGAAAAGCCACGTTTAGTACAACGGCTTTACCGTGAACCCTGCGTGACCTGATAATTCTTTTTTTATTGGCTACACGACTTATTGACGCCGTGCTGGATGCGTTCCAACAGTTGGGGCAGTTCGGCGATACTCTGCAGGTGATAGAAACCCGGCTGTTCCAGGCCTGGCTGTTCGGCGGATTCGTGTTCCCAGGATAACTCGCAGGGGATGTAAACGGCATTCCCGCCCAGCGCCAGCACGGGCAGAATGTCTGAGCGCAGGGCGTTGCCAATCATCATAAAACGGCGCGGTTCGACGGAATATTTTTTGAGGATTTTCCCGTAGCTTTCGGGGGTCTTCTGGCTGACAATCTCCACGTGCTGAAAATAATCCGCCAGCCCGGAGCGCGAAATCTTGGTTTCCTGGTCGAGCAGGTCGCCCTTGGTGATGATCATCAGGCGGCAGCGGGCTGATAACTGCTGGATGATCTGGCTCACGGCGGGGAACAATTCAATTTCGGCGGCCAGCATTTTTTTGGCAATCTCCAGCAGCGCGCGGATATCCGCGCCGGAGATGCGCCCCTCGGTGAGTTCCAGCGCGGTCTCGATCATGGAGAGCGCGAAGCTTTTGATGCCGTAGCCGAAATGCTGCAAATTACGCGCTTCGGTTTCTTCGAGGCGCGCCCTGACCCATTCCGGGGCGTGGTAATGCGCCAGCAGCTGCGCAAACTGCCTGTATCCTTCGGCATAATTGCGCTCATTATGCCAGAGTGTATCGTCAGCGTCGAAGGCGATCAGATCCAAAGCGGGCAGGGTCATCAGCAACTCCCAGGGGATGCGGGTAGGGGACTTTTATATTTCTGAGGCAAGCGACTCGAAGGCGAAATCAATATACGGCAGGTCATGCTCAATCCTGTTTTTGCGGCCGAGCATAAAGCGCGCGCACCACCAATTATCGATATTGTTTACATCAAAATCGCGATACATGACGGCGTACAATTCAAGCTCGCGGATTTTTAGAAACCAGGGGATTTCTTTCAACCAGGCAGGGTTCAACGGATTGGCCTGCACATATCCGCGCAGGAAGGGGGGCATGAACTCGCGGGTGAAGGCAGGCCAATCTTCGGCATCTTGCACGATATAGAACAGGATCACCGCAATATCATTGATGAACCAATTGTAGGCGCAATCATCGAAGTCAAAAAGGGTGATGCGCCCGGCTTCATCCACAAAAAAATTGTTGCCGTGCGCATCCTGGTGAGTCATGCCGTAGGAATCGCGGTCTTTGGCTAGCGTGTTGATATACTGGCAGGCTTCTTGATACTTGCGCTTCGTGATGGTCTCAGATGCGGGCAAATAGCGTTCGACAAACTGGAACATCTCGTGATTCCATTCAGGGCGTTTCAAGCCGGGCTGTTTGGGCTGGTAGTTTTTAGACAGGGCGTGCATGCGCCCTATGATGCTGCCGTAGGCTTCATATAGTTGGGGCGTCCAAAGCTCCCAGGGGGATTGTCCCTGCGCTTTGACAAAAGCGGTGAGCAGGAAGGCGCCGCCCTGCTGGTCATCGACCGCTTCGACAAGCTGCCCCGATAAAGACGGGATGGCGCGCGCCGCGGCAACGCCGCCATCGGCCAGGTAATTGATCCAATCCGCCTCGCCCAGCACCAGTGCTGCGCTGCGGCGGGAGCTGTGCGCAATGCGCAGAATATACGCGCCTGCGCCGCGTTCAAATTCATAGATAAAACTCTCGAAGGCATCCAGCGCGTGAATCTGCTCGTTGGCAATGCCGTAAAGCCGCATGGCTTGCTGCAGGATGGCATCGTTAAAGCGGTCTTTGATGTGTTGTTCCATACACGAAATCCTTTCAGGTGACAGTCACCCGGTTTTTAACGCTTAAACTCCGAAAACGCCAGGTGAGAGTCACTTTTATACGCGCGGCTTGCGTTCACTCAAATAAAAGTGCCAGAACAGCCGGGCGGCTACCGCTCGCCAGGGCTGCCAGGCGGCGCTCATTTCTCTCGCTTCAGGCGGGGTTGGCCGTTTTGGCAGACCTTTGACCTGCTGGATGGCAAGCTCCAGCGCAAGATCGCCTTGCGGCCAGATGTCGGGGCGGCCCAGCGCCATCAGCAAGTAAATATCTGCTGTCCAGTGGCCGATGCCTTTGACCTTGATCAACTGTGCTTTGGCTGATTCGTCCTCCAGATCGTTGAGGCCTGGCAGATCGAGACTGCCGTTTAGTAGCGCAATGGACAGCTCGCGGCCGTAGCGTGTTTTTTGGCGGCTGAAACCGATCTGTTTTAACTGCTCATCTGACAGCGCCAGGAAATTCTGCGGTGTGAAAGGGTCAAGCGCTTGCGCCAATTTTGTATAGGCGGCCCTGGCGGAGGCGAGGGATACCTGCTGTTCGAGAATGATTTGGATCAGCGTATGAAAACCCTGCTCGCGCTCCCAGAGCGGCGGCGGCCCGTATTTAGCTGCGATGCGGGCCAGGTCAGGATCGCTTTTTGCGAGGTACTCGACGCCTGCCAGGATTGTTAGATCGTCTAGTTGGTTCATCATTTCAAGTCAGCCCTCGCCGCCCATTTTCCACAGCGCATAGTGATAATCGGGCACAAACGGCATGTGGCTGGTCTTGACCTGCACAAAGCCAGCCGCCCCGTATTGTCAACCAGCTTTTTGGCGAGCAGCCCCAGTGTGCCCGTGCCGCAGCCCACATCCAGGACTGCTTCACCGGGCTGCAAGCCAGCCAGTTCAATGATGAAACCTCGAAAGGCTGTTTCTTTGCCCTTCGTAATCGCCCAAACGATCAGTTCGTAGAATATGGGCCAGCGAATCACCTGGCCTTTGGTCTGGGAGCGGTCATTGGTGCTGCTTCATTTTCGCGTGATTTATTCATAAGTACATGTCCGTTTTCAATATTAAGGAAATGCGAAGCGCATGGTGTAGCCATCCTTCTCGCGAAAGACAGCCACATGCATGCCAGCGTGCAGCTGCGAATTTTCGATATCCAGATCACCCGGCCAGCTTGCCCAAAAAGTGGGTAACTGCACAAGGTTTATGGTAAATAGCACGCTTCGTAAAAAGTCGCCTTTGGGTTCAAGCGGCAGAGAGGGCGTGCGCTCATCATAATATACTTTATCAATCACATAACCAGCCACCCGGCAGTAATCTGGAGCCTGCGCAGTGTTGAAATAATCCAGGTACAGTTCCATCAGCGCCCTGGCAATTTCATCGCTGCTAAATCCCTGCGCCACGCGGGCGGGCAAAAACACGTTTGGCGAGACGCAGTAGGTATGATCAACCGTAAATTTATTGATCGGGTATTCGGGCAGTTTATGCTTTGTTGCCACTGCTAAAGGCGGGGCTGTAGGGCTGCTGTTCACATATGGTTGGGGGGTAATGGTGGCAGTGAGAGGTACTGTTGATGTTGGCGACGGTACAGAAGCAGGCAGTGATGCGCACGATATTAAGCTCAGCGCGGCAAGCAGAACGGTAAGCACCCTTATGATTTTCATCATTCACTCGTGCAATTCAAATGAGCTTGTGCTGACGGAGCAGGCGCGCAACTGCCTGACTGTTCTGGCTGTAAGCGTTCCAAACGGAAACGCACCATTGATGGATGATCTCATCGCGCGCGGGGTCGGGCGGGGCGGCGAGCACACTGGCAACAGTCAGCGCGCCGCGCTCATCAGGGAGTGAGAAAACCGGCCAGGGCTGCTTTTCCTTGCCGAGCTGCATGTGCGCCAGCTGCACCTGCCTGCCGTTAAAGCCTTGCTCGACATGCAGGTAGAGACCCAGCAGCGCAAATGTCAGCCGGATGGGTTTGGTAGTCTCGTCCGCAGTCTGGGCAGCATAGGCATCCACAATGTGCTGGTGGATAAATGCCGGGTCGGCATGGGCAAGCGTGTAATAACTCAGTTCGGCGTAGAGATCGGGGGCGGGGTTCATGAAAATTTCCAGATGTGGGTTATTTTAAGGCAGACAGCATTTCAGCGGACAAACCATCATTATAATCTTTGACGGTATCGTCTCAAAAAAAGAGTGTAAAGGTGACAGTCACCTTTACATATTGCTACTTCGCAATCTCCCAGATATGCCCGCCGGGATCGCAGAAGCTGGCGGTGCGCACGCCCCAGGGTCGATCGATTGGGCCGTTTATCAAGGCCACGCCGTGCGCGGTGAGCTGTGCACACATGGCATCCACGTCATCCACCTGGATGGTGAACATCAGGCGCGATCCGGCCAGGGGGCTTGCCAGTGCGGCAGGCGCAAGCAGTTCACCCGCTTCGCTGGAGATTAACAGGTTGATGAGGGTTTCGCCAATTTTGAACACGCATGAGGTGGCGTTCTCGAACACCACGGGCAGACCGAAGATTTGCTGGTAGAACTGCCTGGCGGCCCGCAGGTCTTCAACGAACAGAGTAATGGCAAAGATACTCTTTGCCCAGGGATTGATGGCTGCATCTTTTTCGATATTTTGACTCATGCTATAGCACCTGTGGTTGCTGGCGGCTGACTCGTACCTGTAAAAACACATTAATTGTATCGTCTCAATAAAGAGTGAAAGGTGACTGTCACCCTAACATGAGAATATTATAGCAGAGTTGAAAGCATCAAGGTGACAGTCACAACTCAACCTTTTACCAATCGTTAACGCAGCGTTCCAGGGTCGTTAATCGTCTGGCGGTATGCTAGGGACATTGAGAAAGGATAAATAATGGGACTCGCAGATTTGCACATGCACACAACGTATAGTTACGACGGCACGGCCAGCGTCCCCGCCGTGCTCAGACGCGCCAGGCAGGTTGGGCTGGACATGATCGCCATCACCGACCACGATGAAATTCGCGGCGCGTTGCTGGCTGAACAACTGGCCTCCAAATATGACCTGCAGGTCATCCCTGGCGTGGAAATCACCAGCGCCGAAGGGGACTTGCTGGCGCTTAATATTCGCAAACTGGTACCGGCAGGCTTGCCGCTCATCGAAACCATCCAACGCGTGGGCGCGCTGGGTGGTTTTTGTATTGCCCCGCACCCGATGGCAAGCGGTTTAAGCATGAAAAGCCTGAGCGCCTATTCCATCCGCTGCGCGCTGCGCCTGGCAGAAACCGCACAGGTGCTGCTGGGCATCGAAACGTATAACGCCACCAGCCTCGACCGGTTGGGCAATCACGCCGCCCGCATACTGGCCGAACGCTCGGACACAGCCCAGACCGGCAGCAGCGACGCGCATGTGCTGGACGCAATTGGTCTGGGCGCAACCATTTTCGCAGGTGAGAACATGGATGATCTGATCAGCG
This sequence comes from Anaerolineales bacterium, assembly GCA_038249405.1. Classification (GTDB taxonomy): domain Bacteria; phylum Chloroflexota; class Anaerolineae; order Anaerolineales; family Villigracilaceae; genus UBA5195. Next base: position 10,446 of record JBBRWF010000011.1, on the reverse strand, counting down.
CGCTCAAGCAAGGCACCACCCGCGTCCAAAAAGGAGCGGAATGGAGCGCAATACAGATTGTCAGCAAATGGGCTGCCAGTTATGTGCTCAGCACGCCGGGGCGTTTACTACCCGGCCTGGCGCGCTAACAATTCAAAGGACCATTCAAAATGACACTGCTGCTCGATTTCTCAATCCTGGCTTTTCTCGCCATCGTCGGCATCGACGTGGCTCAGCACCGCTTGAAAAACTCCAAAAATATAAAAATGAACAATAATGACCACCCTTAACCATATTTTGGTCACCCATGAAGACGGCGTCACCGCCGACGTGCTGCTGGTGCAGGGAATGCGCAAACTCGCCAAGATCCGCAGCCTGGCCCCCGACCGCAACTGGTCGGGTGGCGAGGCTGTTTCGATCACGCCGCAGCAACTCGACCTGACCATGTACGCAGCCATTCCCACCATCGGCGATTGGGGCTGGGAACGAACAGCCTGAATCTCAGACTGTAAAGCACCGAAAAGGGCACTTGTTGGGCACAGCGCCGCTGTGCCCTGCTTGCGCCCCCTGCTGCCTCTGCGCACAAAAGCGAATTTGGAGTACACTCTACTTATGAAGCGGATAACAATCAACGCACCTGGTTGGCTTCAAACTGGAGATTGTGTAATCCATGATTGATCAAGACTTGTTATTAACCGCCTTTAGCCAGCGCACCAGCCAGTATCTTGACGAGCGCAAGCGCTGCAAGACAGAGTTTTCTGAAGAAGCCGTTCACGATCTGCGGGTGGCTGCCCGCCGCCTGCTGGCGCTGCTCAAAATTCTGCGCGATATCGCCCCCGATCTGCGGCTGCAAAAGTTAAATCGCAGCATCAAAGACGAGCTTGGCAGCTTTAACGAATTACGTGATACGCAGGTGATGCTGGTCGAGATTTCTGAGAGCATCGAGAGCCTGCCCGCACTGGCAGCTTTGCAAACGTTCCTGCTAAAGCGCGAAAAACGCCTGCTCAAAACTGCCCGGCAGCAAGTACGCAATTTCAAAGCGCGTGCGGTCTCAGCGCGCCTCGAAAAGCTGCGCGCCAGCCTGACGGACCTTAGCGCAAGCCCTGACCTGCCAGCGCGCCTGCTGGACAGCGCGGATGATGCCTTTCAAACCGTGACCCGGCGCTATACGGCAATCGACCCGGCTGCGCCGGCCAGCATCCACCGTGTGAGGGTGGCTTTCAAAAAGTTTCGCTATAGCATTGAACTGGTCTGCCCGCTCGTGCCGAATTTCCCGCAGCAAAATATGGAAGATATGCACATTTACCAATCCCTGATGGGCAATATACAGGATGCGGAGGTGTTCCTGCACAGCCTGCAATCTTTTGCAGACACACATAAAAATTTTGACCCGTTGCCCGTGCGCGCGTTTTACCAGCAGCGCCATAAAGAAGCGTTAAGCGCCTATCTTGAAGAAATGGGGCAGCTTTACCGCTTTTGGCGCCGCGCGCCAGACCAATTTTTCCCCTGGGAGATTAAACAATGAACTTGTACATAATTCGCCACGCAATCGCCGTTGAATCCGACGCCCCCGGTTACGAAGATGACAGTCAGCGCCCGCTAACAGACAAAGGCGCCAGCAAAATGGTCAGCATCACGCGCGGCCTGAAGACTCTGGGCGTGCGCTTTGACCTGGTGATCGCCAGCCCGTATTTGCGCTCTCAGGAAACGGCGCGCATCCTGCTCAAAGTGCTGGACCTGGAAAAAGAACAACTCGTCAGCAGCGAAAACCTGCTGCCCATGGGCTTCCCCGATCAACTTATTGGTGAGATCAACGAAAAGTATATCAACCTGGACAGCATCGCGATCGTTGGACACGAACCCAATCTGAGCGCACTGATCAGCCTGCTGGTTGCCAGGGATGCGACCGTTTCGGTCAATATGAAAAAAGGCGGCGTTTGCTACCTGAGCGCCGAAAACCTGCGTCACGAACGCCGCGCAAACCTGGAGTGGCTGATGATGCCCAAGCACCTGGTGGCGCTGGCCGAGCGGGATTAAAAGCACGGGGGAAATTGGATCGTCTCAAAAAAAGTGGGAAGGTGACAGTCAGTCAGTCTTGATAAATTGCTCCTTTACTCTCTAACTGAAACGGCTCAACGCATCCGCCCACCAGCGCTGGATGGTTTGATCGGTATCGGTGCCGCCGGTGTTCAGGATGGAGACATCTTTTTCGCGGATGATGCGCAGGGTTTTATCTGCCAGCGCTTCGCAGCCGGTGGCAAGCGCCTGGAAGATGCCGTTGCCGATCAGCACATGCCCCAGGTCGTTCAGGTGACAGCCGTCCGAATGCAGCAGCCAACCCGCGCGGCCCATGATTTGCTGCGCATCCACGAACAGCGCGCCGTGTTTTTCGGCAGTCAGGCGCATAAGCTGGTTGTAAACTACGGCAATCTCATCGTTCCACTTCGTCCAGGTCGGGTAGGCAGCCGGGTCGTTGACTCCCACGCCGTAAGCCTGGTGATAAACGCCCAGCACCACCACCAGCGCATCGGCGTGGGATTGGATGCCGGTGATGATCGCCTCCAGGTCGGCGGCGAATTCCTGCAGCGGCATGCCCGAGCGCATGTCGTTCAGCCCTTCGGCGATGATCACCAGGTCTGGGTTCGTTTCCGTGCAGTGCTGCTCGTAACGCTCCAGCAGGCTGGGTTTGGCTGATTCGGCGTAGCCAGGGCAGCGCGGCGAGATGACCCCGGCGGGCAAGCCGCGGTTGAAGACCGTCAGCGGCAAATCCTGAAACTGGCGCAGCAGCCCGGCGGTCACCTGCGCCCACTCGTGGGCCGGTTCGGCTGCGCACATGCCGTAAGAGATGCTATCGCCCAGCACCAGCATTTTTTGGAAAAATCCGCATTTCATGGGGTGTCTCCTTGTCCAGTCTTTAAGGTGTTGATGTGGCGGTTGGTTCAGGTTCCAGAGGCCACTGAGCACACGTTGCGGTGTAGGGTTCGTCAGGGAAATATTGCATCCATTCAGCACGCGTAAGGTTGCGTCCAATGCGTTGGCATGTTTCTTCGACCCACGAAGAAGGTGTAAGGTTTACTAGAATAATCGAAGTCGCATCACTATCAACACCAGCCAGCAAATTTCCATTTGAACTCATGGCGTTACCAGAGACCAGGTTGATTACTGACGGCAACCTGCCAACAGGCTGGTTGGTTTTAACATCCCACAAAGTCATATGGAAATCAACCGCAAAGTTTCCATCATGGCTGAAAGCGCCAGAAAACAACTGTCCCCCGCCTCCATACATATCTGGTTTGGGTAATTTGGTATTTATTGGCAGTAGGGTTTTCATATCCCAAACGATGATATTATTCCTGCCATCCAAAGATAAAAGGGTTTTCCCTTCAAGACCGAATGTAATGTTTTGAATATAGCTGTAAACACTCGGGGAAGTCCTGGCTGTAAGTTTATATTCAGTCAGGTCAAATATAACAATCGTATCTCCGTTAATCGTCGCAAGCGTTTTTCCGTCAGGGCTAAAAGCCAGGTAATTCACCAGAACATCGCCAGGGCTGATTGTATTTTGACCAACAGGTTTGCCCGTGGCCAGATCCCAAACGATAACGGTTTTGCCAGTGATCACTGACGTGCTGGAAGCATCCAGGCTTTCGGATGCAAGCATTTTTCCATCCGGGCTAAAGGCCAGGCTAACCACTGGACCGGCATGTCCAATTAAAGGCTGGCCAATGGATTTGTGGTCAGCCACATTCCATAGCAAGATGGACTTATCTTCCCCGCCTGTTGCCAACATACTTCCGTCTGAATTGAATACAACACTAACAACAGGACCTGAGTGACCAATTATAGGCTGACCTATTGGTTTTCCGGTTTCCACATCCAGCAATCCTGCCTGATCATAACCTGCAAATGCCAGGGTCTTATCATCCGGACTAAAGGTAAGATCACGAATGAAAGGTAAATTTTTGGCTAAAAATCGACTTGCAGGTTGGCGGGGTAATAAATCCAACACAGCGATACTGCTAATATTTTCGTCTGAATAAGCTGCAATGAGAGAATTTCCATCCATGCTGAATAACAACTTGTACGCACCCGGTACTTTGAATGGTTCACTGATGGACTCCTGAGTGGATGCATTCCACAGGGTAACAGTCTTCTCTTCACGATTGCTTGTAGCGAGAGTTTTTCCATCATTACTGAAGGCAGCATAAAGCCCGGGGATTGGCTTGCCATACGGCAGCTGTGAGGCCACGTCCCACAAGATGGTAAAGTTGCCTTTGTCATCCTTCTCGCCAGCGGCGAGTAGTCTGCCATCCGGACTATAAGCCAGACAACATACAGGGCTAAATCCGCCGATAAGCTGGCTGATTCGTTTTTGGGTATTCACATCCCAGAGTGTGATAGATTGGTCGCTGCTAATGGAGGCAAGCGTTTGTCCATCCGGGCTAAGCGCTAACGAATAAATATTCGTGTTTCCACCGGAAAACTTACCGATTGACTGTTGGGAGGAAGTATCCCACAGGGTAATGGAGCCATCCCCACTACCCGATAACACCCTTGTTCCATCTTTACTAAAAATCAGATTATTGATACCGCCTTGATTAATAACTGGAGTCTGACCAATGGCTTTTTGGGTCACTATGTCCCACAGGGTAATATTGGTATAACTACCAACGGCGAGTATTTTCCCATCGGGGCTGAAGGCCAGCGAATACGTTCCATTCTCTTCAGTATCCGTTCGTAATTTTCCGATGATCTGCCGGTCCGGCAAATTCCAAAGAGTTACTTCTCCGGCGTTACAAATCATATAAGAATCGCATGTTCCAGCAGCCAACTTCTTTCCATCGGGAGAAATGGCAATCCCGCGTAGATAATTCTCATTAGGAATAAATTGAAAAACTTGCGGATAAGTAACTAAATTACTCAGCAAAATTTTTCTGGTTTGGATGGTATCGTAGGATCTAAAGGCTTCTATACCCAATAGCGAAGATAAGAATAAATCACTATCGTGTAAAGTAACCGCCTGGGCCGCGAGCTCGCCTGCACGGGAATTTTTTGTTTTTTCTTCAGCTATGATCAACAGCTGATCTGCCTTTATTTTCTGAACCATGGCATCCATCGCATTCGCCTCGGCGGTTGCCTGGGCGTCGATTGCTTTTGCGGCGCTATCCTGTGCGGAACGCCAGAGCAGGATAGCTGCAATCAAGGCAATGGTCGCACCAATGGCAAGGATAGTCATCAGAGTGTTGCGGCGCCGTTCGCGCTGTTCGCGTTTGTACAGGCTGCGGCTGGTTTCCAGGTAGCCGCGTTCAACCTGGGTCAATTCCTGCGATTTGGCTTGTTGTTCTGCCTCCTTGAATTCTTTGCCCCGCAGCAGCAGACCGTCACTGTGCCCCTGCTTCTCCCAGAGCGCAGAGCGTTTTTGCAGCAGGCTCAAATTCATCTCAAACCAGGCCACATTGCTCTGGCGCACTGGCTCAACCAGCCGGTCGTGCGCCAGTTCAACCCAGATCTTGCCCGCGCGCGTCTCGCTGCGGATCAGGTGCGCGCTCTCCAACTGGCTCAGGGCCATCTCGGTTATGCCAGCAGCATTGAAGGCTTGAGTGCGAAGCACCTGGTTGCGAACACCTTCCGGAGTAATGAGAGTCTGTTCAAACCACAGGCGCACCAACCGTTCGTCCACCCTGCCAGATTCACTGGCTCGCTGAACTCTGTTAGCATAATACGCCGACAGGGACTGGTTAATGCTGCCGATACGCTGCAAATCATCTGTTCCAATCCTGCCATCCTCGGCTGCCCCAGTTTCCCACAGGTTGTAACAAATTACCTGCAGCTGCACCGGTTCAACGTACAAACCGGGGATGCTTTCAGTTGTGCCGTCCAGCTTTTGCACCTGGATGACGCGCAGGTCATCGACCAGTTTTTGGGCAGCCTCGTCGCTGAACTCGACCCCTTCAGCCCGCGCCGGTTTCTGGACGGCCTGGCGGGCGGCTTCTGCACCGAGCAGGTCCAGGCGGTAGCGGCTCTCCAACTGGCCGGGGAGCGGGCGCAGGTAGGGGTCGAGCGCGCCGATAAAGTCCTCGCGCATCGAAAAGAGCGCCCAGCGGTCATCGTTGCGCAGCGCCGCACCCAGCCCGGCGAAAAAGGCGGCCCTGGCTTCGCGGTCTGCAGGCGAGGAAGTCAGAATTTCTTCAAACTGGTCAAAGATTAGCAGCAGGTCGCCGGGGGCTGCGCGCTGTGCCAGGTAGGCATCCAGGCTGAGCGCGGCTAATACGGCATTGGGCAGGCGCTGCTCCAGCGGGTGGGCTTCTTCCAGCGAGGCGAGTGTGCTGAAGGTGTAGCGGTTAAACCCCTCCACACTTTGCAGTTCAAGCGGCGGCTCCAGGTTGACGCGAATGACCGGCAGCATGTTGAAACTTTTGCGCATGGCGGGAATCAGCCCGGCGTTAATCAGCGAGGTCTTGCCCGCGCCGGATGGCGAGTGCAGCAGCACGATGCGCTCGGCCACCAGCAGCGATTTGAGCTGGCGCAGTTCGCGCTCGCGCCCGTACAGGGTTTCGTCAATTTGAAAGGCGCGCGGGCCGACGTAGGGGTTCGGTTTCGCATTCGTCATGCTGGCAGCTCCCGCCACTGTTTGAGCAGCTCACCCAGGAACTCGCCGGGGCTGCCCCAGTAGATGTTGATATCCGCGCCGCCAAAATACTGTTCCAGGTAGCGTTTAGCGCCCGCCGGTTCCAGGATGCGCTCATCTTCCGGTTCAATCTGCGCCGCGATGTTGGTGTACAGGTTGCGCCGGTTGCTGCCCTGCGCAAAAATGCTGTGAAACAGCACGCGGAAGTTCCACTCCTCGGTCTGGAAGCCCAAAAACAGCACTCCGGCGTTGCTCAACGACTCGAGCACGCGGGCCGGGATCAGTTTGCGGTTTTTGGTGACGCCGATCAGGAACTTGAAGTAATTGTCCTCGGTCAGCACCAGCGAAAGCGGTTCATCCCAACGCCCGAACAGGTGGTAGACAATCGGGCGTTCGGGCGTGGGGTCGTAATCGCGCTCGCGGTCAAAGATGGTCTCGGCCTGTTCGACGTACTCGTTCCACGGGCAGAGCATGCTTTCGGGGGCCTTGTGAGCGGCGGTCAGGGCTTCTTCGAGCAGGGTATCAGCATTGGTGGTGATGAAGACTGGCAGGGGCAGCGCCGCCAGCAGCTGGTGGGCTTCATTGGGATCGGACTGGCGCATTTTCGCACCCAGGGATTCGATCAGGCTGGTGAGCGTGGCCGTGTCTCTGGCTGGAACCGCCTCTCCCCGGCGGCTGCGGATCTGGTTTCTGAGGCTTTCCTCCAGCTTTTTGAGCGGGAAGCGCGGCGTGTAGCGCGTGGACAGGTACTGGGCCACCTGCGGCAGGAACTCGCGCTCATGCGGGCGCAGCGGGTAGTTATACTGGCGCGCCCAGCCGCGGGCCAGCTCGCGCTGTGAGCCGAAAAAGGGTTCGGTCAGCCCGGCGCCCAGGATGGGTGTGCACAGACCCTCCTGAATATTTTGCAGGATGGCCGGAAATTTATCAAAACCTTTGCCCGCCTCGCCAAAGCCGGGCGTGTACCACAGGCGTCCGCTTTTCAGGCGTGTGGTCAGAACCGGCACCCAGGCGTCCGGGCGCTCGCGGACGGTGCCGCGCGCCACCGAGACAGCCCGGTCGATCTGCCCATCGCGCAGCAATTCCCTGAAGAAGACCGGCAGGAAGCGCGCGGCGGTTTCCATGCTCAGGTTGTCCTGCATGCCCAGCACCGCCGGGACGCCGATCTCGGCCAGGCGCGGCCCCAGCGCGCTGAGCGCATCCGCGCCCGCTTTGCCCGCACTCTGACAGGAAACCAGCAGAACCAGCCGCGGCTGCTGTTCCAGCTCCTTAAAGCGTGTCACCAGCTCTGCGCCGGGCAGCATGTGGGCCAGCCCGGCCTCGTTCTCCATCACTAACACGGGCTGTCCATCATTTAAATAACCGTGACATACCAGATACAGCACATCCACCGGCGCGGTGCGCAGGGCGGCGAGCAGGTTGTTAAGCGTGGCGCGGCGCTGGGTATCGGGCAGCACTGTCAGCGGCAGCCCGTTCAGCCCGGCGCGGGCGCGGCTGATCTCGCCGTCCACATCCAGCGCCGCGAATTTGTACTGTCCCAGGTCGGATGGGTTCGCGACCACGACCAGCGCGCGCAGCTCGCCTTTGGATTTGAGCCGCACCGGGCGCCAGTCCAGGCTGGAGAGGTAGCGCGAAAAGAGCAGGTTGGCGTCTGTCGCCAGCGGGGTGTTATCCTGCGGGTCGCGCAGCAGTTCCCAGCACAAGCCGTGCAGTTCCGCCGCACCCGCGCCAAAGAACAGGCGCAGACGCAGGGCGGCGTTCTGACTGCGCGCACTGGCGCGCGCCTGGGCAAAGGCTATGCGCAAGGCTTCGCTGGCGAAGAAGGAGCGCGTCAGTTCGGCGGCGTATTCAGCCGGGTCAACCAGCAGCCCGGCCAGCTTCGGCAGGTCAAACAACGCTTCCACCGGCTGTACCTGCGGTATGCGGATATCCGCGTCGCTCTCCGGCTGGCTGTAGCGAAAATCCACCTGCCAGGCTGGCCCTTCGGCGCGCTGCAAACTCAGTTCAAGGTCGGCGTAAAGGCTCATGGGGCGGGTTCCTGGGTGGGATAATCAAGACTAATTTTCTACGATTAAGTATAGGAATAATGTAGCACAAAAGCGGGCTGAAAGGCAACCGGGTTCATCACAATTTTATCCCCCTGAAACAAAAACGCTTGCGGGTCTGGCATTTAAGGCTGCAGGCAAATGGATGGACGGGTTTGAAGACCAGCCCAACTATCAGGCCAGCGGCCCGACCGGTGCCGCCACCGCCGCCACGTGTGACGCGGCCCTGATGCTGATCCAGGCCAAATGGCAGCCTTCCGCCGATGCGAAGTGCCCGTCAGTCCAGCCAATCGCCAGCTGCGAGCTGAAGCCGGAACAAAAAAATTACACCATCCAGCTCAATATTGCGCAGTACAAGATCAATTACTGGCTGCCCGGCAAGTGGGAAGACGCGGCAGATAACTTCAGCCTGGAATTGTTCCAGGGCTGGAAGCACATCTGGGGGCATCACAGCGTTGTGGCCCAGAACGGCGGCAAGATCGACGCGCTGGATGTCTCGATTGGCGGCAGTGTGCTCGGCAAGGTAGTCACCATACAGTTCCAGAGCTCCTTTACCAACAGCACCGGCATCGCCGAGATCACCTATCTGGACGCGAACACTATTAAATGGAAGATCATCACCCCGCCCAATGGGGAGTAGGCGCTGACTTTTTGAACCATATCGTCTTTTCCGCACTGAGGGCATACTATTGAAGTCATCAAATTCTTCTTTTATGATTTGTGCGCTTTCGAGCAGGTTTTATGGCACTATACTATTTTTCAATATGACGCTTATCTCTGCATTCACTTCTTTTAATAATGTGACTGATTTATTTACAGATTCAGGTGACGCAGTTAATAATGGAAAGATTTCATTGAATCGACTCTGAAAGTTGACTGGTTTTGTTTTGAAATTATCAGCAAAACCTTATCCCGCCACAGGTGGCAATGGTTGAATCGTTTCTAAAACCACAATTTCAGCTTGTTGGGCAAAATACATATCCCACCGTAATTGAACATTCATCCAAAAATCTGCGGACATATTGAAGTATTTTGCCAATCGCAAAGCTGTGCTTGGAGTGATGCCTCTGCGACCATTTACTATGTCGTTGACCCGCTGATATGGGACATGAATAGAATTTGCTAATTCGCGTTGAGTAAGCCCCATAGGATTGAGAAACTCTTCCAATAGCATTTCGCCTGGGTGAGTGGGTGTGCGGTGAGACGGTATGCGTATCATTGGTACTCCTTGTACAAAACTACCTTTGTTAGTGATAATCAACGATTTCTGCCTGGTCTGGCCCTAAATCTGTCCACATAAAGCAAACTAGATATTTCTCATTGATTCGGATGCTATATTGGCCCTGTCGGTTGCCCAACAAGTGTTCTAATTGATTTCCGGGCGGTACTTTTAGTTCTTGAAGGGTGGTGACAGAGTCTAATTGGTCGAGTTTTCGAGCGGCCACTTTCCATAAAGACAGAGGGTAGGTTTTTCGAGCATCTTTGGTATTTTCGCCATTAAAAATATCTTCGGTGCCAGTAGCGTTGAAAGACTGTATCATACGTTTATGATAGCAAGGATAGTATGCTAAATCAAGAGACTTTCAATCCCCATATTTGGCAAAGTGGTGCACGCAGCAGTAGTGAGCGGCGCGCTGGCGGGGTTTCCCATAAAACACTGGGACGATCAGGCAAAATAACAATACTTAAGATGCCGTATCCACCTTTCGGGTACATCTAGATCATCGGCGGCAGCATTTCCGCAAATTTCCATTCTTTATAACATTCACGAAGGTAAGGCAAGTGCCCAGCCCAATC
>JBBRWF010000010.1:0-21234 GCA_038249405.1 Anaerolineales bacterium | reverse complement strand
GCCGGCATCGGCAGCGGCGCCAACGCCCTCAGTTCCATCCAATTTTGACCCGTCCCCCGCCCCATCTGGATTTTGCCCCTGTTTTTGCTTGACACACTCCGCTCTTAAATATATAATCTCGCTCGCGTTCCCGGCTAGCTCAATGGCAGAGCGGGCGGCTGTTAACCGCTAGGTTCGAGGTTCGAGTCCTCGGCTGGGAGCCTGAAAGCTGCCCTCACCAAAAGTGAGGGCAGCTTATTTTAATTTTACGACGCTTGCCTCCCCCCAAAATAACACCCTAACTGTAAGAGCTTGTCAGCATGATATGCAGGTAATACGCAATCCCGCACAGCAGATGTGCAACCCACACCAGCCCCACAATCCCTTTTTTTAATCGGCTTTCTTTAACCTTCTCCACAAAAAAGATCGTAGAAATGCAGAACATCACCACCATCGCGACTTCGCAGCTCCACGTAAAGTTGCCGTCATAAAACCGCGACCCGGTCTCCGCCAGAAAATAAGCGTAAAAAGCACCCAGGCCTAACGTCGCCCATCCCGGCTGAATACGGTTATCTTTAAGTGCATCTTTCCAATAGAACAAAGCCACAGCGTTTGTGCTGGTGGCGTGTAGCATTAGTTCTGCCCACTTAATGTGAAAATTGTAATCAGTTTTGGGGTAATCAAAAATCATCTTATAAATAATCGGCGCAAATATCAAACTCACCAATAAAAATAAAACAAATTCAAATCCCCATTTGTTCAGAAACAACTTGTTTTTATTGGCAATCAAAGAATATTACTCCACATAAAAGATAGTTGGCAGATCATAACGGTTGAATAAATGCTAATATTACTTTTTCCATTAGACCCCTCGCACCGTCGGGAATATGACCTCCATCGAATGGCTCTACTACAACATTGGCAACGAATTTCTAGGGCTCTTCTTCGCCTTCAAATTGGGCTGGCTGATAATTTTCACCGCTCTGCTCGGTTGGATCAACCACAGAGCTTGGAAGGAATTCCTGCTTGTAGTCGCCCTGCTCATCGCCGGCATCGTCATGACCCTCATGGGCATAGACACCTCCCGCCTGGCTGGTTGGGCATTCCCGGCGCTCTTATTCTCCTGGAAATTTATATCAAAAGATCAAAACCCCCTTCGGAAAAATATTCTCAAATTTGCCATCCTGGCAAACCTGCTCATCCCCCCGCTGTATGTCGGCCTGAACAGAATCGACCTCCCAGCGGGACTCTACAGCCTCATCATCCACTGGTTTTCTTGAAAATCATACCAGTTCGCAATTCATCCAGTCGCTTTTAGCCCACCGCCTTTTTCAGCCGGTAACGCCGGAAAAAAGCAACGATTTCATTCTTGATCCAGCCAGGAGCCGAGACAAAAAACAAGAAAAACAAACCTGCGAATAATAGCCAGTTGAAAATTTCATCGACCGCAAAAGCAATATTGACCGGCATCAGTGTAATTAAGCTCATCCCCCAGCACGAAAGCACCAGAAAAACCAGCGTTGATATTGCTGGCAAACGAATACCCGATTGAGCTCTTGCCCAAAGCACCATTTGTGGGACGGCAAAAACTGTGAAGATAAATCGATAATTAAAAGAATTGCCCTGAACAAACGTTGCCAGGTAGATCAGTGCCCCAATCCGAAAAGCATCCAGAAAACGCTGATCAGTGGCTGCTATTTTGTAGCGGCTGCTAAAGTACAACGCAGCCATCATCACCAGATAAGCCGCCATGAATAAAGGCACTGTCACCAGGTTTGTAGCCGACCTCGACCCGGTGATTTCATTGATCCTGAAACCAATCACCTCCACCCCGTAGTTTTCGAGCGCCCCTTTGGGTGCATGCCCCAGTATCCAGGATGCATCCTTCCAGGTCAGCATCAAATAAACTGCAAAGATACCCATCACGATCGCTGCCAGCCGCAAGAATCGCTTCCGTTCTTCTTTAAGCAGGAACCCCAGCGCCGCGATTGGAAAGAATTTAAGCACTGCCGCCAATTCCAACAACCCCAAAGCCAAAAACAGGGAAGATTTTTCCACCGTTAGCATCAAGGCAATCAGGATAAAGATCACCAGGTCCAGGTTGGCGAACTTGTAGCACATCCACGCCGCGGGCGAAAAAATGACGAAAGCCATCATAACAGACGTGAACCGGTCATAATTTTTCAATGCCAGCAATATTGAAATCGCGTACACAGCCAGCAGCCCGAAAGCCAGAATTTCGGTATGCTTTTCTGAAAGCCCAAACCAGCCCAAAGCCAGCCACAGCCTCGGATAAACAACCGGCCTTTTATAAGGATCAAGCGGATTCTCATGGATGGGATCGAATCCTAGCCGGGCCGCATCCAACCCCGTCAACACCCCTCGCAAGTCTATGAAAGCCGGGTGTTGAGTGGGAATATCCAGCGCCCCCCAAACAGCCTTCTCGCCAAAAAATTTCAGCGCCAGGGAAAACACAAGTACAACCCCAATACTTAACGCCACGAGAAATTTTCTACCGCTCATGCTTGGTTCCACATAAACATCCAGGTTGTCATACTGAAATTGTCACACCGCTGACCAGAATATATGCTAATAGCTTATTTGCTGTCTTGAAACTTATTCCATGCATCCTCTGCCAATTTGATCCGATAATCCCTCAGAAAAGCGCCCCTGAAAAGGTCACGTTTTGTACGACCTGCCAACCTCCGGCCGGTTACTTTGCTCTCCCTGTTTTGGAGCGTGGAATGGCAACCGGAAAATAACCAGTTTCCTAGCCCTCAAAATTGATTATACAATTATTTCGGTTCGTCTCAAAAAAGAATGAAAAGGTGCCTGTCGCCTGAATCCCCGAAATATTGCAAAAGTACGTGCAATCCTTAAAAATGTTGTTTCCCACGCATTTAACAATCCGTTTTTATGAGATACCTCCAGGTTTTTGATTAATAGCTTGAGCTTGCTTCATAAAAATAAAGCAAATATCCGTAAATTTCTCGTTAATCCAACCTAAAACGACCGATTTACCCAACAAAAAACCGCAAGTTTTCGCTCGCGGTTTTTGATTTTATTCGCCAGATTTTTTAGTACTTTCGGCTTTACTGTTAGAACTTTCGCTCTTGCTGCCAGAGTCGCCAGATGACTCGCTCTTGTTTGTGCTGCTGCTCTCCGAAGCGCCAGAGCCCTCGGAACTCTTTGAACTGCTCTCGCCGCTGGACGAAGATTCCTTATTTTCCGATTTTCCCTGCCGTGGTGCCTGCCCGGAAGGTGATTTGTGGTCCGTGGCATACCAACCTGAGCCTTTAAACACGATTCCAGGCGTAGTTAACACCTTACGCAGGCTGTTTTTATTACATTCCGGGCAGCGCTTGAGTGGTTCATCGTTAAAAGATTGGTGACGTTCAAATTGTACGCCGCAGCTTTCGCAGCGATAAGTATAGATCGGCATTTTCTTTCTCCTTGCTAACGAAACATTATTATAGCCCCCTTCACAGGCAGGTGCAAGACTCGCCCCAGTCATTCTAATATTTCTTTGACACCAGCGGCTAAAAAGGGGGTGCAAGAAACATCTTGGGGCCATTTTAACCAAAAAATTCATCAAATCACTTGTTTACATCCATCCTTAAAATAATATTTAAGGGCTTGACAATCCCGAACGTATGTTCTACAATGTGCAAGTAAGTAGAACGAAAGTTCTGTTTATGGCATGGAGATTGCAAAGGATTCTTACTGGGTTGGTCGGGTGGCTCCACCGCCTCTATACCAGTGAAATGGGGAGAACCCTTTTGGTTTGTGGTTGATTAATGCTCATGCTGCCAATTAATTCTACAAGCTGGAACCCGGAAGACCATAACGAGAAGGATAAGAAAAAATAAGCATGACAGCCACGATGAAATTTAGCGAAGTGATCACCAATTTTCAAATGTCCCGAGCCGCTGTCAGAAATGGTCCAGTTAATCCGCGGGATTATAGTCCTTCCACTCGAACTGGGCTAAATATACTGGGAACTTTACCGCAGGGCTCAATCTTATTTGGAATGGCTGAAGATGGCAAACCCTTACTGTTATCCCTAACTGATCCCCACCCAGGGTCCATCCTGGTGACTGCCGAGCGCGCCTGCGGAAAGACCCACTTCTTAAAAATGCTCATCCAGGCTGCGGCGCTTCTCAAACAGCCCGGCGAAGTGGAATTCTTTGTTCTCACCTGCTACCCGCAGGATTTCGCCCATGTCGATGCACCCAACCACCTGCAGGGCGTTTGGTCTGCTGAAGACGAAAGTGCATCAGAGTTGATATATGAAATCGCCTGCCGGGTTGAGACCCCCGCTAAACGCCAGCCAACCATGCTTCTGATCGATGGGTTGGATGCCATTCTTCAATTGGACCCTATCGCCCAGAAAAACCTGGCCTACATCCTCGAAGATGGCCCGCAAGCCATGGTTTGGCCAGTCTTGACTGCCAATGCCAATATGATCGTCCAATGGCCGGACTGGCTGGCCTGTTTCCATACCAGAATCTACGGCCGCGTCAGCGACCCCAACACTGCCCGAGACCTGACACCTAATCCCGGCGCGCCGCTAAACAGGCTGCTGCCTGGCACCCAATTTTGTATGCGCGAAAAATCTCAATGGCTAAAATTCTGGCTGCCAACCCTTCCGGCATAGAAAATTAACCGCCCGTCTAAAAGGAGATCATCATGAACATCGGTATGCTTTGGTTCGATAATGATTCAAAAACTCCGCTTGAAGAAAAAATCCGCAAGGCTGCAGATTATTACCGTCAAAAATACGGGCGCAGCCCCAACCTATGCATGGTGAACCCCGCGATTTTGGAAAAGGGCTTGGCGGATTCCAACCAGAAAGGAAAAATTCTCATACGCCCCATGCGTTCGATCATGCCTGGCCACCTTTGGATCGGCATCGACGAACCGCCGTCTCTTGGTTCGGATTAAGCAATCAGCCTGCGGCTAAAGGAGGACAACCAACCCTGATTTTCCAGCGCAGCATTCTCTTTTCCCGGTGAATGCCAGCGTAACGTACACCTGGGTGATTGAATTCACCCTCACTTTCTAAATTTGCCAACCAACGTCGCAGAGCCACACAGGCGGGTCTTGCGCTGCGACTGATCAGGCAATTGATGCGGGGCGGCCGTTTTTGGCCGCCCCTACTCATTCCTGAAGTAAAATTACCTGTCTGTTTTGGCTGGCTATTTTGAAAGGAAGAAAACTATGACCTATCCAATTATTCAACGCGAATTGACCGTGCATCTGCACAACGGCAGCTGGTACCTGCGCCCTATCGAAAACGAAGAAGCTGTGCTCGGCCCGGTCGATTACGGTTGGCACCGCTTTAACCTTTATCCCGATAGTTTCACCTTCGGCGAAGGTTTGCTGGCAGGCAGCTCCATCCCAGGCTCGCGCCGCTTGGTTTTTTCAGCTTGGAGCCCGCAGTGGGATGGTTTTTATGTTTCCAGCATGGGCGGTGCGGCTTACACCTTTCATGGCGTAGGCGTCAATTACGTTGCCTTGCGCGGCGTAGCGCCTGAGCCCAGCGTGGTCCTGCTCAACCACAAAGCAGGTCAGGTGCAGGTGCGCATCGAGCCGGTCAATGCAGAGTCGCTTTGGATCGGTTATGCCAGTCCAGACGGTAATCCCCTGATCGGTTTTTATGCGCTTCAGCAGGCCCTGTTTGACCGCTATGCTTCCGAGTATACAACCGGGCATATTCGCATCTGTGCGGTGGGTCCGGCCTCCAAATATACCCGCGAGGGCGCCATTGGCTCCAGCCCGCTGCGCAACGGCACGTTTACAGCCGTAGTGGATTGGGCCGGGCGCGGCGGGCTTGGCAGCCGCTTGTTCCAGCGACACAACATTGTGGGCATCGTTTTTGGCGGCGATTGGGCTGACCCCGACTTGCGCGACTCCGCCGAGATAGATGCTTACTTTATGGAGCATTTTGGCAAGAAAACCATCCAGACCGATCTCGCGGTCACAGAGAAATATCGTTATGTGCCCGAGTTCGAAACCGGTGGCACTTTTGGCGTCAATATGCGCGACCTTAACGAGCGCATCTTGAGTTTTAACTACACATCCATCTACCAGCCCGTGGCGGCGCGTCTTAAGCAGCATCAAAATTTCATTCTCGACCATTACCTAAAACAATTCAACGAAGAGACCATCAAGCCCAAGAAATTCCAGCACTGTGGCGAGCCTTGCCCCGTGGTTTGTAAAAAACTCAATGGTCCATACAAAAAAGATTATGAGCCATATCATGCGCTTGGCCCTCAGGTCGGCGTTTTTGATCAGCGCGCCGCCGAATTGCTTAATGACTATGTGGACGCAATGGGGTTCGACTCAATCCAGACCGGCGGCACCCTGGCCTGGATCATGGAACTGGTTGCGGAAGGCCTGATCAACCCGGCCGAATTTGGTCTCCCGCCTGTAGAAAAGCTAAAATTCCATTTCGCGGACGATCCGCTCAGTTTTGACCTGGTGGCAGACAGTCTGTTAAACGCGCGTTATGCAATGGATGTGCTCAGCGCCATCCTGTTTGTGCCAGAGGCGCAGGTCTTCCAGGCCGGTATCCGCGCCGCGGCGATTGAGCTGGATAAGCAGTTGGATATTCACAGCATTGACCGGGCGGTGTTTATCGGGCACGGTGAGCAGGGCTGCATGGTGCCCAATCAGTACTGGGTGCCGGGCATGCTCAGCCCCATGCCAATGATGGGCAAATATTTTGTGCATTACGGGGTAGAATTCCTGGCGCCCGAGGCCCTTGGGCGCAAAAATGTGGAACGTATGACCTACGAGCTGTTCAACGAGAACAGCGGGATATGCCGCTTTCACCGCAAATGGTCAGAACTGATCACAGATGAGATTTTACAGGCGCATTACGGCCTAAAAGTGGATTATAAGGCGCATCAATTCAACCTCTCCAAAGAAATCTATGAACGCGAAGCGCCCAAGATCACCTATTGGGAGAGTGAACGAGTCGTGGATATGGTCATGGGGTATTTGGTGCAGTGGGAAGCGGATGGTTTAAGTAGCCCGGAACTCGTGATGTGGCTGGCTCGTTTCCGCGAGGACAAAAAAACCGCTGCACGCGAGTATTGGCAGGCGGTGCGCACCGGTATCCGTGCCGCGTTTGCAGATGGCCCGCAAGCCATCCCGGATAGTTTCACACCCGGTCAGCAGGCCAAATTGGCAAAGCCTTAATCACCCCAAAGCCACAGCCATTGCGATGGCGTGTTCACGGGTATGACTCAAGCTGATCGACCATTGATTTAGCCCGAGTTGATCGGCGAGCGTTTTAGCTTTGCCGTGCAGATTTAAAACGGGTGCGCCGTTTTCAGCGCGCAGGATTTCAATCTCTGTCCAGGCTACATCCCCCAGACCGCTGCCGAGCGCCTTTGCCACAGCTTACTTGGCGGCAAAGCGTGCCGCCAGGGAAGAAAAATTGCCGTGGCACAGCTCGCGCTCGGTCTGGGTATAAATACGTGCCAAAAAACGCTCCCCGTACCGTTCAATCGCCTGTTGCAGGCGTTCTATTTCGAGCAGGTCAACACCGCTGCGCAGGTTCATGCTTTATTTAAGGTCCGGAAGTGGCGATGGCCAGTGCTGCCGGGTTGAGATATTTGCGCGCGGCTTCCAGCACCCTTTCGGGCGTCACAGCCCGCACTTGGTCTTCATAGTTGCGGTAATAATCCAGCCCCAGGTTGTGGCGCTCGATATTGATCAGCGCATGGGTGACCCCACCGTTGGATTCAAGTGTGAGCGGCAGCCGCCCAACGAAATTATCCTGGCTGTCTTGTAGTTCTTCAGGTGTGACCCCTTGCGCTGTAAAGACGCGGATTTCTTCAAAGATAAGCGCCAGCGCTTTTTCAAGGTTGAACGGATTGACGCCCGCGCTCACTTCCCAGGCTCCTGGGCCAACTCCGGCGCTTAGACTGGATGAAGCGTAATAAGCCAGGCCCGATTGTTCGCGCACCACGGTGCCAATGCGCCCCATCATCCCAAACTGGCCCAGGATCGAATTGCCCAGCGATGCAGCCAGGTATTCCGGATCGCGTCGCAAAGGCCCCAGCACGCCTACTATCAGGTCGGTCTGGGATTTGCCCTGCAAGGGCACATGCTGACGGACACTTTCGGTCAATGCGAAGATGGCAGGCAGGGCCGGCTGGGCTGGTTGTTCAGGGTTTTGCCAATCGCCCAACACGCGGCTGAGTTGATCGCAGACCTCCTGTGCTTCCACTGCGCCTACAACGGCAATTGTCAGGCCGCGCGGGCCAAAACAGCGCGCATGGTAGGCAGCCAGATCGTCCCGGCTGATGTTCCGGATCGTTTCTGGGTAGCCGTCATCCGGGCGGGCGTAGGGATGCTCGCCGAAGATCAGCTTGTCGAATGTCATCGACGCCATGTCGCCGGTATCCTGCGACCGCAGCGCCAGGCCGGTCAGCAGTTGGGCGCGCAGGCGCTCAATTTCATCCGCCGGATAGATTGGGTTGCGCAGGCCGTCGGCCAGCAGCTCAAAGAGCAGCGGCATATCTTCGACCAACGCGCGACCGCTGAATCCGGTACTGTGTGTACCGGCGCCAAATCCCAGCGTTGCTCCCACCGATTCAAGTGAATCATAAATTTGTTCGAATGTGCGGGTTTGCGTACCTCGCAGCAGTGAACTGGTGGCAAAATCTGCCAGTCCCAGCTTTTCATCCGGATCGAAAAGGCTGCCGGTCGCGATGTAACCGCTGAAAGCGACAGATGGGCTGTTAAAGTTGGAACGCACCAGGATTGTGATCCCGTTGGGTACTATGCTGCGGCTGATGTTATCAGCGCCGGGCAGGGAGTGGGCTGCGCTCATTCGGCCTCTTCTTCGTTGGTCGGGAGGTAGGTTCCCACCACCCGGCTGCGCGGCTGGAAATACGTCTGGGCGGCCCGCAGCACATCCTCTGGGGTGATTTGCATGAGTCGATCCAGGTAGGAAGTAAACCAGCTGTAATCAGCGAACATTTCCGCATATCCCAGCCAGAAAGCCTGGTTGGTGATGTTTTCTGCACCGTAAGCGAAGATCGCCCGAGCCTGTTTGATGGCGCGCGCTACTTCAGCGGGGCTAACCAGATCGTTTTGTAATCGCTCAATCTCGGCATCCAATGCAGCCAGAGCCTGGTCGAGATGATTTACCGGGTGCCCGGTGATGGTAAATGTGTATAGGAATGGGTCGATGGTGGCGGATGAACCGCCGTGCACGCTGACCGCCAGTTCTTTATCGATGATCGCGCGGTATAGGCGCGAGGTCTTGTTGGAGATGCCCCCACCCCCAAACATATTCAGGTTACTGGGTCCGGCCAGCAAGCTGTCGAGCACCGCCACTGCAAAGAAATCGGGGTCTGATGCTGACGGGGCGCGGTATGCCACCTGCAGGAAGGAGGTTTCTCCCGGACCTTCCACGGTTAGACGCATTTCGCCGGCTTGTACCGGTTCGGGTCGCACCAGTCGATGTGGGGTGGCGCCGGATGAGATTGGTTCGTACAACGCAGTGATGCGCGCCAGCATTTCTGTCGTCTCAAAATCTCCAGCCATGCACAAGACCGCATTGTTGGGCAGGTAATAACTGCGGTAATGACTGAATAGATCCTCGCGGGTCATGCTGTGCAAATCGGCCATGTCGCCGATCACTTCATGGTGATATGGGTGAACGCGAAAAGTCGCATGCTGCATTGCCTCTCCCAGCAAAAACAGAGGTTCGTTTTCGCTGCCTTCACGCTCAGAGATGATCACAGTGCGTTCAGAATCAACTTCTTCGGGGGCAAATTCGCTGTTGACCATGCGGTCTGCTTCAAGCTTCAGCGCCAGGTCAATGCGCGCAGCGGGCATGGTTTCATAATAAGTGGTCCAATCCAGGTAAGTAAAGGCGTTCCACTGCCCGCCTTCGCGTGCGATCGCTTTATCCAACACAGAAGATGGGGATTGCGGCGTGCCTTTGAACTGCATGTGCTCCACCCAATGTGAGATTCCGGTGCGGCCGGTGGGTTCATCTTTTGACCCGACCCGGTACCAGACCCATTGACTGATGAGCGGGGAAGTGTGGATCTCTTTGAGCATAACCTTTAAGCCATTGTTCAGCATTACCTCAGTACAACCGGTCATTTCTTCTCCAAGCGTTGAGTTTGAACGATGCCTGTAGTTCATTTTGTAAAATAAAACGAGCAAAATCCAGGATATGACTGGCAGAATGGCATATCTTGCGCAGTTTTGATCTGTGGCTGCAAGATCTGGTAAAACGGCGCCACCACCTTCTGCAGACCGATGAACGGTTTGTGCAAGTCCGTATTATCAAGAGCGATATCAACTGGCACGTTGAGTTTGATCGGTACTTTGGTGGTGACGGGCACATTCATCTCCAGCCGTATCGGCAGAGTGGTTCCAGCAGGCAGAATGATGTTGGCCAGGCTGTTGATACTAACACCGCCTGTGTTCAGCGACACGGTTGCCCCATTGATGCTGGTATCCTGGGTCAGAACCACTGTCGTTTCCTGGTTGATAGGCAGATTGAAATCGATCGGAATTGTGTCTTCTACTGTGATGTTGGTCTGGATATGCGCCTGGTCCATGAAGATAAAGTTTTCGTAAAGCCCCCCCAGTAAGTTTTCGCCGACAATGCTTTTCAAAACAAATAATTCGCGCCCAGCCAGGATCAGTGCCAGCAGCAGCACCAGGTTGACGATCAAGGAGAGCACGCTGGCGATGGTCCAAAAGGCGGGCATGAAAGAAAAGCGGGGCTTGACTGGCGCGGGTACTGGTTCAACTTGTGGCGGCTCAGATAAATTTTCTGTTTTTGCGGGTTTAAACGCTTTCATAAACCATTCTCCTGGTTTGAATCCATAAAACGGACTGAGTGCAGTTAAATAAATATAGCATAGATTGGACAATCCAAACTGCGTTGCGCGTAGAATAACAAAATTGGTAGTTATTTGCTCGTTTGGTGGATCCCCGGTTTGATGGTTCTGTTCCCCTACATCTTTTTCCTGTGGATTATTGTTTACCCGCTTTCATTTTTTCGCAAGATGGCAAAACAGGATACGCCCACTGGCCAGCGCACCGGCAACAAGGCCGGCTGTACAAAAAGCCAACGCAGTATTTTATTGAGCGGCTCGCCCGGGATCCAATCCTCAGCCCGGGATGTGTTGTCTTGGGCTGAGGGCATCATGTTCCGAAGTTGACGAATGATAAAGATAGGGAAGAATGCCAGCGTATTGATATAACTGATATGCACAACCTCCAGGTTTAATCCTTCCCAGACCCGGGCGAACTGTTTCAGGGTATAGCGCCGCCGGTGGTGCAAAGCCGCGTCCCACTCGCTCCACAGGCTCATAAATGCTGGTACGGTTAAAACCATCAATCCGCCAGGTTGTAACACACGTGCAAATTCGCGCAGAGTAGCCTGGTCATCATCCAGATGTTCAACCACATCCAGGGCTGTAATAATTTGGATGGTTGAATTTGCCAGGGGCAGAGTTTCAGCGCTTCCAGCGCAGGTAAAGACCTGTTGGCGCTGCCGCAACAAACCCAGGGCATTCGAATCGGGGTCGAGCGCCAGAACTTGCATGTACTGGCTCATCTCCTCTGCAAAGATGCCGGTTCCCGCACCTGCATCGAGCAAAATATTTCGGGATTGTAGAAATCCCAATTTTTTCAGCCAATCGTGAACAATGATTCGTTTTCCACTGTAAAACCAGTGCTCTTTTTCCACTTTATAGAGCGCATAATATTCATCAGGATTCATCCTGAACCCCATCCCGGCTGATTTTTCTGGAAACGATAAAGTGTGGGCGGTTTTTGCTTTCATCGTAGATGCGTAGGATGTATTCGCCCATCATGCCGAGTGAGATCAGTTGGATTCCGCCCAAAAAAAAGACAGCTACTGCCACGGTCGTGAACCCTGAAACGACGTTAATATTGCCCATGCGCAATATGAGCAGTGTCAGGCCGTAAAGGAAAGACAGGATACTGATCACCATGCCGGTTAACCAGCTTATCCGCAAAGGTTTATAACTAAAGGAAAATACTGCGTCGAAACCCATACGCAGTAGGCTTGCCAGGGATTGTTTGGGTTTTCCAGCCACTCGTTCTTCCCTGTCATACCAGATGATTTGCTGGCGATAGCCTATCCAGTTACGTAACCCGGGGAAATACCGGCTGTGTTCTTGCAGTCGGATAATTTGGCGCGCGGCGCGGCTGCTGAGCAACCCAAACGTTCCGCTGCTGTTGATCGGGGTATCACTCATCCAGCGAAATACAGCGTGGAACAACTCAAACAGGGCCAGCCGCACGCCGCGTTCCTTGCGTGTGCGCCGCATGGCGATCACAACCTCCGCGCCTTTGGCTTGTTCAGCCAGCAAAACCGGGATGAGTTCCGGCGGATCCTGTAAATCACCATCCATCGTGATAATGGTTTCTTTGGATGCCTCGCACAACCCGGCAAAAAGGGCGGCCTGATGTCCAAAATTTCGAGAAAGTTCCAGCACCACCAGCAACGGATCTCGTTGAGCCAGCTCGCAAAGAATTTCCATGGTACGATCGGAAGAACCATCGTTGACCAACACAATTTCGTGGTTGGGGTACTCTTTGAGAGCATTTTTCAGCCGCTGATAGAGAATTTCTACCAGGTTTTCTTCATTGTATAATGGCGCTACAACTGAAATTCCATTTTCTGCCATCCAAGATTTCCTTTTCCTGATTATAACCCTGATGCCAAATATCCCCTTCTCCTTCAAAAACCACTGGCCTTTTATAGCTGTGCTGGCAGCCTATCTCCTGATTGCAGCCTTGCTTCCCATCCAGGCTCGGGCCGCGATCAACGACGATTGGATTTACACCAAAACGGTGGAGCATTTTCTACAAACCGGCCAGATCAAAATCCTGAACATGAGCGTGGCCTCTTTGTTTTTCCAGGCGTTATGGGGAAGCTTGTTTGCCTGGCTTTTCTCCGGCTTGTTAGGTATTTTTGGGGCTTTGCGGCTTTCCACCCTCACTCTGGTGGCGATTAGTAGTTTTTTCCTCAATTTTTTACTGTGTGAGTTGGAAATTCCCCGCTCATGGCGTGCGCTGGGTGTGGCGGCTTATCTCTTTCAGCCGGTTGGATTTGTCCTGACCTTTACATTCATGACCGATATGCAGCTCACAGCCATGCTGTTGATTGCCCTCGCACTTTTTGTGGCTGGCTTCCGTCGTGGAGCACTGAATCTTTATACCCTGGCAGCCTCGATAGTCACCGGGTTGGCTTATATGGTTCGCCAACCTGCCATTTTGTTCCTGGCGTCAGTCTTGTTCTGGATGTTTTTAGCCGGTCAAATTCCTCTTACCCGGCGTGGATGGTTCAATCTGGTGTTGGCGGCAGCTCCAGCCGGGTTCATTATCGCTGGTTATCAATACTGGCTCATCTACATTCATGGCGTACCCATCTGGCAAACCGTATTTGCAAGCATTTTCCCCAGTCTGAATTTGCTGGCCGCGGGCGTGTTTGGTCTTAAATTTCTCGTAATCGCGCTGATTTACCTGGCTTTGTTCGCTTTGCCCTTAACCCTGGCGGCATTGCCGGGTTTGTTGGCGCTTTTAAGGAAACCGAACACCATTTTACTTTTTTTGATCGCCTGTTTTGTCATTTTGTGGCTTGCGCTTACCATTCAGGGCATGAGAATGCCCTACATCCCCCACTTTCTTAACCGCAATGGTCTTGGCCCCAGTGATTTGGTGGTTGGCATTCCGCCCCTGTTAAGCGTCAGCCAGTTGATCTGGCCTTCCATCTTTGTTTTTCTGAATGGTATTGTTCTGATCATTCTACTCAGTCGCCTGACCATTCGCTTTGATCTTCCAGCGCTGTTTCTCATCATTCTGGCCGGGCAAATTGCGGCTGCGCTTCTGCCCTCACTGGCTTCTGGTGATAGCATGATCGATGGTTACAATACTCCAGGTCTCGACCGCTATCTTTTACCAGCCATGCCGGTTGTCATCATTTCGGTTATGCTGGTTTCTAAGCGGTTGAAGAGTTCCAAACTGCTTGCCTGGGGAGTCGTGTTTTTGTTTGCAGTCTTTTCCCTTGCCGGAACACATGATTCGCTCCAGCTGCACGCTAAAATTTGGGATTTGGGTGTCACAGCCAATCAGATGGGAATAGAGAATACCCACCTTGATGCTGGAGCCTCGTGGGACGGGTACTATCTATTTGATAACAGCCTGCCGGGTATTATTCCGGCCAAAACACCTCGTTATAATTTAACGTATGAACCATCCAGCGAACCCCTCGTTGTTCCCCCGCCAAATTGGTGGCATCTTTTATGGGCTCCCCAGACAGATTCGCAGGTAATTGTTAGTGGCGCACCCTTGCAGGGCTTCCAGCTGCTGAGCCAGAATCATTTTTATTCCTGGTTACGTTTAAAAGACATTCCTCTTTACCTGTTACGCCGCCCCTGAGCATTCACTTAGTGCCTTAACCAGCCGACCCAGTGGGGAAAACCAACAATCAGTAAAATTAGCACTGGGAACTGCTTGGTGTCTAACTTTTATTAATGCTGCCTTCGCGGCGCTTGCAATGCGATTGCGAGTCCAATATAATAAACCTGTTTTTGTCGTATTTGTTTTGCAGTACAAGGAGATAAAACGTGGGTGACCAGGGTTTTTTTGTGGCTGTGATCGGTGCCGGGCCGGCGGGGATGTTCGCCGCCCGTGAAATGGCTCGCAATGGCGCGAAGGTGGTTATTTTTAACCGTGATATTAAACCGGGCGGCCTGGCTGAATACGGTATATACCCCGATAAATTTGCCATGAAAGAAGGTCTGCGCACACAGTTCAGACAGGTGCTTGAGACACCCGGAATCAGTTATTATGGCAATATCAGCATTGGTTTACAGGGTGACATGACTCTGGATGACTTGCGTGCGCTGGGCTTTCAGGCCATACTCGTGACAGTTGGTGCGCAGGGTACAAAATGGTTGGGACTGCCCGGCGAACAGCTCACAGGCGTGTACCATGCCAAAGACCTGGTCTATCATTACAATCAGCTTCCTCCTTACAGCCAGAAAAAATTTTACTTCGGCAAGCGCGTAGCGGTGGTGGGTGCCGGGAATGTCATGCTGGATATTGCCCGTTTTGTCATCCAGAAGGTCAAGGCCGATGAAGTGATCGCTGTGGTTCGCCGTGGGCCGGCCGAAGTCAAATTTGATAAAAAAGAAATGGAATATGTGGTGCGCAACCTGGACCAGCGCGCGCTGGATGATGAATTTTCACGCGTTTCTGCGCAGATGACCGCCATCGGGCAGGACTCCCAGGCAGCACGGGCGCAGATTCTTGAAGCGCTGCCCAAAGCTCAGCCTTCCAGTTCCACCACTCGTTTTCGTTTTAATTTTTTAGCATCCCCCACTCGGATTGTGGGGGATGAGTCGGTGCGCGGTTTGGAAGTGGAAGACAACAGCCTGGTGCTCAAGGATGGCGAGGTCAAAGCGCGTGGAACGGGGAATATACGCCTGTTGGATGTTGATTCAGTTGTGTTTGCGATTGGTGACAAAGTGGATGAGAGAATTGGCCTGCCGGTTGCCTGGAATGAGTTTTCCAAAAACCCCGAGCCGCGTTTTCCGCAGGAAAACATCTCCTTTGAAACGTATGACCCGTCGGCTGGCAAAGTGATCCCGGATGTTTTTGTGGCGGGCTGGTCGCGCCAGGCCAGTACCGGGCTGGTGGGCTATGCGCGCAAGGATGGCACGCTGGGCGCGCACGCTGTTTTGCAATACTTGCAAACTTTGGGGACGGTGGATGTGAACATGGCTGCGCTCATATTACGCATCAAGAAATTGCCTAAACCGGTTGTGACACAGAACGATGTGCGTAAGCTGATCGAGATTGAGGCAGAGATTGCCCACCGCCGCGGCCTGGGGTTCTTCAAGTTTGGCACCAATGAGGAAATGCTGGAAAAGATCATGTCTGTGGGCTAACGATCAAAACCCATTTACTGCCAAAGCAAAACCGTAGAACCGCGGAAATTGCCGGGAACCCGGAGTTTTAACCGTTTTTTCGGCAATTCCGGGTGCTCCATTTTGTATGTTTTGAATCACATAGCATAATCAAAAGTGCGGACCACCGCACTTTTTTTGTTAGGTAAATGCAAGGTGTGAGTCGATGGGATGTAAAGAACCAAAATCGAAATCTGGTGTTCAATAAGTATATACAATTGGAACCTTTTCACCACTTACAACGTAATATAAATAGTCGTTTCACTTCTCACCATTCTAAAAAGGAGGTTGTTATGTCCCCGGTTTTGATAATATTCGTTGCTTTGTTGGTAGGTCTATTCGTCGTAATCAGCCTCCTGCCGTTGTTTTCCGGTGTACAGGAAGCAGAAATGCTGGTGCATCTGCACGATTGATGTAAGCTGTTCACAGTTATTTTGCCCCCTCCACTAACCAAAAGACGCCCTGTGATAGGGCGTCTTTTATATAACTAAACTTATTACAGTAAAAACTTCGCCTATTCACCCTTCATTTCCAACAGCAGCCTTGCTCCCATCTGGCTGGCGCGTTTGGGTGCATCACCCAGATGAGCGTTATAGTTCATTAATTCCTGCACTTGTGCTTCACTCAGAAATTTCAGTACAGCTGGGTCTTGTGAGATGTTTTTAGCCAGGGGGTTTTCCTGCCCGCTGCGAATGCTTTCCCAGGCGGTCATGGCCTGCTCGCGGATGATTTCGTGCATAACCTGGCGGCTAGCGCCGGCTTTGACGGTGGCCATCAGCACTCGTTCGGTGGCCGCAAATGGTCCGTAGGTGGCCAGGTTGCGCGCCATTGCGCGTTCATCCACCCTTAACCCCGAAAGGATGCTGCGCGCGGTTTTGAGCATCTCATCCGCAGCCAGAAAAGCTTCCGGTAGGATCGTGCGGCGGTTGGCGGAGTCGTCCAAAGTGCGCTCCAGTAGCGAATGCGCGGCATTATCCCAGGCTATGCGTGGCAATTGCGCCAGGTAGCGCCCCAGCGAGTCAATTTTTTCGGCGCGGATTGGGTTGCGTTTGAACGGCATGGCAGATGAACCCACCTGTTTGCTGCCAAAAGGCTCACTCAATTCTCCAATTGGTGGAGACTGAAGCAGGCGCAGATCAAAAGCCAGCTTGTAGAGCGATTGTCCCAGCCCGGCCAGCGCTGAGAGTACCGTGTAATCCTGTTTGCGTGGGTAAGTCTGGGTGGCCACTGGGTAAAAGGGCAGATCCAAGCGGGAGCTGAGCTGGTTTTCAAAATTCTCCACTTCACCTGCGCCTAGCAGTTCTGCATAAGAAGCGCCCGTGCCAACTGCACCCTTGAAGCCCTTGCCCTTGATTTGTGCGCGCACGGTAAGCAAATTTTCATAATCAAAAAGCAGATCCTGGGCATACTGTGCCAGACGGTAACCCAGGGTGGAAGGTTCTGCGGGCTGCAAGTGGGTAAAAGCGATCAGTGGTGTGCTAGCATATTTTATAATCAGCATTCCCAGGTTATGAAGTAGCCTGCGCAGCGATGCCAGTATCAGGTCGAGACCTTCGCGCAGGCGCAGTGCGTCTGCGTTGTCTTCCACATCCATCGAAGTCGCTCCAAAATGGATGATTCCGCCGCCGATGACCGCCTGTTCGGCAAATGTATGCACTTCGGCCATCAGGTCGTGCTGCAGTTCAACCTCAATTTCCAGGGCGCGCGGCAAGTTAATCTCTGTTGCATGTGCGCGCAGATCAGCAACCTGTTCAGGGCGCACCAATCCATAGCCGCTTTGCACTTCCGCCAGGGCCACCCAGATCAACCGCCACAGCCTGCGCTTGTGTTCCTCAGACCAGATGCTGCGCATCTCCCGGGAGCCGTAGCGCCAGGAAAAGGGCGATTGATACGTACTAAAATCAGTCATAAGAAAACCTGCCAGTCTGTGGGAAAGCGAATAAGATAGATGTATAATCATTTTATCATCTGCATTATTGATTGCACGATATGTGTGCGGGGAGAATTTTTATGTATTTTGAAGCAGAGTTTTATACGTTTGATCACGTTATTCGCGGTTCGGTCGATACGCCGCATGAACGTCTGAGCGACTTTCTCAATCTGAAGAATGATACAAGCATTTTGATCCGTGACGTGAAAATCAGCCGCTTGTTGGGCCTGGGCAAAACCCCGCCTATATTAATGCCTGAAACACGCATGGAAAAGCATTCCATTCTTTTTGCTTATCCGGTTGAGAAAGATATGAGCCAGAAAAGCCTTTATCGCCGGGTTTTACGGCAGGTTTTCCCGGTGGCGGTCATCCTGCCCAATTTTGAACTGGTGGGCTCCATCCATCTTTCAGAAAAACTCGAAATCCGGCGTGTTTTGTTATCGCGCACAGAAGATTTTATTGCCTTGACTGATGCCACTGCCAGCTATTCCCTTTATCCCACTGTTACCGTTTGGAGAAACACCATTCTTTTCAATAAAAACCGGATGATTTTGATTGGCGAGCATCTTTCGTCTGAAAACCCATTTGAATCTGGATTACCCCGTCCGCCTGCGGCGTAGCCGCGAGCAATAAACTGTCTCCGGTCTATCAATCTGAACCGGGGGAATTTCCGTATGTTTAAGCATGATCTGATTTTTCGTCTGCCAGTGCTGAATGCTGCCGGTTCTTTGGGTTTTGCTCCCGAGCCGCGCGCGCCTGTGCATTGGGAGCAGCTCGGCGCATTTATTACCAACCCCATCAGTCTGCGTTCTCGCCAACCCGCCTTAAACCCGGAACTACTACCGTACCAGGGCGGTTTTCTATTGCACGATGGTCTGCCCAATCCTGGCTTTTCTGGGGTGATCAGGAAATATGCGCGCCGTTGGTCAGAAGCTGTATTGCCTGTTATTCCTCACCTGATGGCAGACCGTCCTACCGAGACCGTGCAGATGGTGCGCAGCCTGGAAGGCATGGAAAATATCGCCGCGATTGAGTTGGGTTTTGCACCGCAGCTCGCCGCCGATATTCTGTTGATGGCGGTACAGATGTGTCTGGGTGAACTGCCTCTCATTGTGAACCTGCCCTTTGAACAGGTTCTGACGATTGGACAGCAGTTGATCCAGGCAGGCGCTGTGGCTCTCAGCCTGGCGGCTCCGCGCGGTGCTCTGGTTGCGGAGGCTGGGCAGCTGGTAAACGGACGTTTGTATGGACCCGCGCTCTTTCCACAATCCTTGGGACTGGTTCGTGATGCGGCCCGCCTGGGTTTGCCCATTATAGGCGGGGCAGGTGTCTATAGCCGCGAAAATGCGCAAGCAATGCTGGAGAATGGTGCGCTTGCTGTACAGCTGGATGCGATCCTGTGGAAGAGTGGGGGATTGCAGCTTCTGTAACCAGATGCGTTTCATTGTACGATAGAATGAAACGCGAATAAATTATTAAACAAAAAACCCCGTCTCACGACGGGGTTCGTTTTGTACAGTCAGGCTTAGAGGGCCTTGACGTTCGCGGCCTGTAGACCCTTGGGGCCCTTCTCGACCGTGAATTCAACACGCTGGCCTTCTTCGAGATTGCGGAAACCATCGCCTTGGATTGCGGAGAAGTGGACGAATACATCCGGGCCGCCTTCGCGGGAGATGAATCCGTAACCCTTGCTACCATTGAACCACTTGACCGTACCGATGACACGTTCAGACATTTTTGCCTCCTTAGAGCAAAACAACAAAAAGGTGAAAAGTTGTGGCGCAGTATGTCTTCGGGCGGTCAAAAAAACGACTCAAGCAAATGCTTTGAGCCGTCGTTTACTTCTTTCCAACGAAGAACTTACTTGCATCCTACAACACAAACTATACCAGCGAAATCATGCAAAGTCAAGACTCAAATTGAGTAATTTATGTCCTGCTTGTTTATACACGCAATTTTGTTACAAAAAACGCCCGATCAACGGCTTTCCGCAAACCAAAAGTGCTCTTCGTTATTAAAGCGTGCAGCAAATTCCCGGGCAATCAGTGGCACACGCTGAATAAGAGTTTCCTGACTTTCGGCATCCGAGATCCACAATGCAAAAGTAACCACGCTGCTGCCCAGAAAATACGCCTCGATCAGTCGTTCGTAACCTTTTGGCAGGGGCGAATAGTGGGTGTAATTTTCCAAAAATATGGGGTGGTAGGTTGTCCGTATGTTGGAAAGGCACATGCCAAGATCATAGGCATAATGCCCAAATCCAGACATTGAAAAATCAATCAGTTTAATCTTGCCGCGCTGCAATAGGAAATTACCCCGGTGCAGGTCGCCGTGTAGCAAGCCAGATGTTGCGCGAGTTTGGCTCAAGTTACGCATTTCTCTGGTAAGCCAGGTGAGCGCAGTCTGTAGCAACCTGTAATCTTGACTGGAGATGCGCCCATCTTCCACGGCAGGCCACAAGGCCAGCATTGCGTTTTCAAAATAAGCCGCGTCGCGTCGCGGACGGGAAAAACCTTTTGGCAAAGTCCAGCGCGAGGAATGCTGATGCAGCTTGCCTACCAACGCGCCAATTTGCGCGGCTGATTCTTCCGTTTCCATTTCCCTGGTCAGCAGTTCGCCGGTTTGCCATTTGAGCAGAGTTGCATTCATGCTCCCCACTTGAGTTACAAAATCACCCTCCTTGTTTTGCAATGGCGGGGGAACAGGGAAGCGGGCTTTCCGAAGCGCTTGCAGCCAGAGCATCTCAGAATTTACAGCGACCTTGTTTGCTCCGTGATCGCCAAAAGCTGGTGTGACTGGCACATGCAGGCGCAGCAGGTAACTGCCTTGGCTGGCTTCCACTTTATAAGTGATATTCTCACTGTGTTGCAAGAAGGTCAGCGTATCAGCCTGGATGTTATAACTCAGCAGGGCTTGGGTTGCTGCTTTTTGGTAATTTGCTGCGGGTTGAGAATCCATATTTTGATTTTAACCGTTTTATTCGACAAACTCCCCCCCACTTTACTCCCAATAGGCTTTATTTTTCGAGCCAGATAGTGACAGGGCCATCGTTGTGAATCTCCACCAGCATCTCCGCCCCAAATACGCCTTGACCGGTGGAAATGCCTTTTTGCCGGAGCAGTTCGGTGAAACACTCCACCAATCGCCGGGCTAGTTCGGGCAGGGCGGCATCTGTAAAGGAAGGCCGGCGGCCTTTGCGAGTATCGGCGTATAGAGTGAACTGTGAGACTACAATTGCTTGGCCATCTACATCCAACAGGGAGAGATTCATTTTTCCATCTGTGTCTTCGAAAATGCGCAAATTGGCAATTTTGCCCGCCAGGAAAGCCGCCTGTG
>JBBRWF010000009.1:0-21479 GCA_038249405.1 Anaerolineales bacterium | reverse complement strand
CGGGAAATAATAGGGAAGGGGTGGCGACCGTTCGGCCAACGTTATATCATACCCACGGTTACAAATTGTGACCGGTGGGGTATTCGGTTGTAGGGCGCGAGTTTATCACACTTTCAGGATTGGGGTAGGGTGAGTTTGGGTTTTAATTGCAATGTGGTTTTGTTATAATTTACCAAAGCGTTTTGGTAAATTTATCGTATCACTTTAAAATCTAAATCCCAAGTCAAAACGACCTGGGATTTAGGCGGCAAAAAATAAATTGTCGTAGGCAGGTCCAAATCAAGTCGAAATTCAAGCGGGCAGGACTACTCACAATAACAACATTTTTTCACCCGGAATGAAGGACAAAGGGGCGAGTTTAAAGGTTTATTTCAAGTCCCCAACACCCGAAATTCCATATTAATGCTGCTTTTGAGACAGAATTATCTGGATCTTTAACGCAACCTCAAATTTACCGCCATTTCTTGGCAATCAGCCTGTAAAAAGAGATGATAGGATGGCTGCGCTTTTTCAAAATAATCACGGTGACTTTGGCCGAATTCGCAATTTTTTCCGGAATACTGCCCACCACAAAATTATGCAAACGCGATTCCTCAGAAGCACCAATGATGATGAAATCATGCTTGATCTGCTCCTGCGAACTAGCCTCGTTCAAAATTGCATCTGCAACTGCATCATTTTCAACAATACGAGTTTCCAAGTTATTGTACTGTAGACCTTCCAGACTTTCTTTAAAAGCTTGTTCTGCCAAGGCGAAATGCACGGCTGTCGGGTTGGTTGGAACCACATTGAGCAAGACAACCTGGACCTCACATTCCTGCTCGGCAGCCGCCATATTGATCGCCATTTTTACCGCGCGATGGCTATTCGGGCCTCCTGAAACCGGCACCAAAATGGATTGCAGCAATCGCTGAGTGCGGTAACGCACCATGGCAATATCGGCGGGTGGGTTTTTCAAAATTGGATCGATCACCGAACCATAAATTTTCCCGGGGGAGTGGGTATATCCGGGCCAGCCCAACAGGATTAAGTTGGAGGCGTTTTCCTGAACCGTTTTCTGGATCGCTTCGGATGTATCGCGGCCCAAACGGATGATGGTATGCACCGGGGCATCGCGTTTCTTGGCCTGTTCGATCACCATATCCAACAATGGGCGGCCCTCTTTCAAAAATACCCGGCCTTCACTCAGTGACATTTGAGCAGGGACATTAATCACGTTGAGCGCCATCAATTCACCCTGGTTTGCCTGTGCAATAATCGCGCCAATATTTCCGAGGATGCGGGCCTGTTCCAAATCAACCACGGGAATCAAAACGGAAAAATCCCGGCTCACCAGTACTTCCTCCAACAATACTTCTTTGTGCGTCTCCATCGCTTCAATTTTTGAGAAATGGGCGTAATATGCCAACATACCAACGATAATCCAGCCGAGGGCAATGAACCAGACCATGGGCGCATATTGGAAGAGGGTAATCGCCAGGATTCCGTTCAAAACCAATCCCAAGATCGGGATAAAAGGCACCCAGGGAACGCGGAACCCGCGTTTCAGATCGGGCAGCTTGGTGCGTAGCCTCACCAAGGTCAGATTGACTTGCAAAAACAAAAGCAAAAACATGATATCAGCCGCCGCAGCCACGCTCTCGATCGGCAGCAGCCAGGCAAAAAGTAGCATGACTCCACCTGAGATTAATACAGCCCAATAGGGCGTATGACGGGTCGGATGGATCCGGGAAAATATTTCAGGCAGGTTGCGATCCCGTCCCATGGCAAAAGATACGCGAGATGATGAGTAGGTGGTCGCATTCAAGGCCGACATGGTCGAGAACAAACCGCTGATCAACAACACCCAATACCCAATTCCCCACGGAAAAGTCTGTTGGGCAACTTCGATCACCGCCAACTCTTTTTTTAATCCCAAATATTGATAAGGTTGCATTCCCGCAGGCGCGGTGACCGCTCCGATGGATGCAATGCTAACCAATAGATAAATGGTTACTGCAATGCCGATCGCGAAAAAGATGGCCCTGGGAACATTGTGATAAGGCTCGATCACTTCCTCGCCAGATTGGGCAATGATTTCGTAACCTTCAAAGGCGATAAAAGTCAAGCCCATGGCTACCAGAACATTTAGCCAGCCGGTCGGCATAAAATTATCGGTAAAACGAGCTGTCCAATGCTCTGTGCGGAACATGGCTGCCAGGCCGAAGATTACAAATAGTACCAAGATAAGGATTTTAGCTACTGTGACGATATTACCAATGGTACCGGCTTCGGAAGAACCCCGGTAATTAATATAAGTTAGGAGTGCGATAATCATCGTGGTCAGGATAATAGTCATCTGCCCAACCGAAAGCCCCAGGCTGGGTAAGCCAAGATTGAGCCATACTTCCGCGCCAAAACGACCGAAGCCGAGAGCATACAAGCTTCCAGCGACGACATGCGCGAACCAGCTCATCCATCCCGCAAGAAAACCTTGCGTGCCTCCCAGGCCTTCCTTTACCCATAAATAGCCACCCCCAGCTTCAGGGAAAGCTGAGCCCAACTCGGCGTAAGCCATACCGGTAATTAAGGCGATCATTCCATTCAACAAGAAAACCAGAACTAGCGCTGGCCCGGCTACCCCGGCGGCAATCCCTGTCAATACGAATATTCCTGCGCCAATCATGCCCCCAACACCGATCATGGTGATCGTGAATAAACCCAGATTGCGGCTCAGCGTAACTTCTTCAGGAATCGAAGTCTGATTGTTATTCATAAAAATCCAGTTTCTACTTTCTCTCTGCTATGGAAGATAATATCGAGTTGGTTAACGGCTATCGCTGTTCTATTTTCTTCTGACACCGAACGCAGTATCTGGCATAAGGCTTGGCTTCCAGTCGGTCTAGATTAATATCATTTCTGCAACGAGCGCAAATACCAAATTGACCAGTTTCAATTCGTAGTAAAGCTTGCTCGATTTGAACCTGCCGCCCCGAGTAATAATTGATCCAACTAACACTTCGACCCTGCTGTATCAATTTCGCCGCAGCATCCAGGTTATCAGGAGGTGAATTTGAATAAGTAGAAAGCGAACTCGTTTCTTGTTCCAAACGTTGTTGAAGAGTGGTTCTTGTGTCTTCCAAAAGAATTTTAAATTTAGAAAAATCCAAATCTTTACGCATTTTCAACTCCTTGTGTTTTTCAATCAAGTCTCACGATCCTGCAATAGCGGTATTGCCACAGCGGTTTCCCCAAGACTTTCAAGAAACCGCTGCTCTAATTTCAGGACAAAATCCTTAATTTCCTTTGGTTTTGCCGAATTCAAAGGAATTTGACCGCCCGCCATAACGCCATGTCCTCCTGCTTTTCCGGGAGGAAAGATGATCTTTTGAACAAGCAGGCCAGCATCTTGATCCAATAATCCGGTTCGAATTGAAAAGTGTAATTCCTGTTTGTAAACGCCCGAACAGAGAGCAACATGCGCGCCTTCGTAACGAAGGAGTAAGTCCGCCAATTCTGCGGCGAGATCCGGCCGATGCATGTTGCCAAGATTGGCAATGATCGCGTTCCCATGAATCCTGGCATCTTTTATGCCTTGTGTAAAGGCCTGATAATATTCTCTCGCCAAACCAGCCGATTCGATCTTGAGCAAAAGCTGATGATCGAGCTTTTCTAATAGTTTAACATAGATAATTCCATCGTCGACCGTCGCTCCTTTGCTCAAACCAGCCGTATCTGATCGTATTCCATAAAACATGGCGGTAGCCAAAATAGGATCAATTTCAACATGTGCAGCTGCCAGGTACTGATAAATCATTGTGACCGTTGAGCCAACATTCAATCGAATATCGGTGTAAACAGCGCGGCGATTCTGATCAACTACCAGGTGATGATGGTCAATTACAATCATCGGTAAGGTTTCATCAATTTGAAACATATTTCTTGAAGCCGGTTGACAATCGACATAAACAACGGATGAGAATTTCAAAGATTCATCGCGTGTTCTAACATGCATCCATTCTGGAGTCACCAGGTTGAGCATGGCCCAGTTTTCGGTCCGACCAACCAGTCCGTTATAAAATAACCTGGTTGGGATTCCCCAGAGGCCGTTGATCAATTTATTAATCGCCTTACCGGCGGCCAAAGCATCCGGGTCTGGATTGTCATGTGTTGTAATCAAAACTGGCCCAGGTTGAACAGCCCGCTTAAGGCGAATTAATTGCTGCTGTGTGATTGGATTTTTAGAAGAGATCGATAGATGGGCCATCGGGAGTCCGTTTCGTATTTTGTAGATAATTATGTAGTGCCGATGAAATTTATCCTTGACTCGAAAAAGGGGAAGGAGTCACGCGAAGCACATCCAAATTGCCAGTCTGGGGAAGTTCGGCTACAAAGCCCTCAAATTCTGCAGCACGAAAGACGTTTCGTCCCGGGTTGCGTAGCGGTTGACCCAGCACCATCAAGGCTGCATGAGTCTCGACTGCGAACTGGAGCAATTGTTTGCGTAGACTGCCCTCGCGAATGATGAAATCCATTTGCCGCAGACCATGTCGTTCTGCCCGATCGCACAAGATCAATATCATAAACTGGCTCAATTCCATTAATTCGCTATAAATTATACTGAGCGGACCAACCGTGGCATATGCATCGATAACGTGCAAGAAGGTCAACCGGGCACCGCTTTCCAAAGCTAGATCGATGGTGGGTGTCACTGTCTCCCGGCTCTCTTGTCAAACGACCCTTTTAGGCTGCAGAACGGTTGAAATGTGCTTTCATTCTTGGGTTCATCCGTAGAAGATATGATTTTTACAAATCAGAGTATACAACTTTTTCATTGGATTGGGCCAACCCTAACCGGACGGCTGATAGTCAAACCAGTTATAAATGCAACATCTCAAGCAGGAAATGGTTTCGAAAAATGCATTCCCGATTAAAAAGCACAGGCATCCTTACAAATTAGCGCTATGAGGCGCGTACCCAACTGCAGCAGTAGCCCAATATCGCATACAATAGTATTAGCCATTTGCTTGAAGGTATCCTTGATCAGACAGTCTATTATGGCATCAGAACTGCTCTACTACGCAACCATAGTTACTTTTCGATGATATGCCCATAAGTTCGACAACGTGAACGGATTTCGAAGAATTCGGTCT
Source organism: Anaerolineales bacterium (assembly GCA_038249405.1). GTDB lineage: Bacteria > Chloroflexota > Anaerolineae > Anaerolineales > Villigracilaceae > UBA5195. The sequence goes on along the minus strand of JBBRWF010000009.1, from coordinate 16,347 downwards.
GCGACAATAGAGATTATTTGGATTGACTCGTTTTGTAACGGAAGATTTAATATTAATGGATGAACTCTGTGAGGAAAATGTGAATACATTTTTACAAAACATGCTTACCGATCCGTTTGTTGGCAAAGTTTTTGCCACAATTATTGGGCTGCTTGTCATCAATCTGGTTGTCCGATTTTTTCAGCGTACAGTCGCAAGCCGTGTAACTTCCACCAGTATTCGTTATGGGATCCGCCGAGGCTTAACTTTATTTGGATATCTGGTGACTGTTGTACTAATCATTGGTATCTACAGCAACCAGGTGAGCAATATCACAATGGCTTTGGGTGTAACTGGCGCAGGAATAGCCTTTGCCCTCCAGGAAGTAATTGTGAGTATCGCGGGATGGATCGCCTTGTCTTTTGGACAATTCTATAACATTGGAGACCGTGTTCAACTTGGCGGCATCAAAGGAGATGTGATCGACATAGGCGTATTGCGCACCACCATCATGGAAATAGGAGAATGGGTCAAAGGCGACCAGTATAATGGACGCATCGTTCGGGTTGCCAACAGCTTCGTCTTCAAAGAACCGGTATACAACTACTCAGCAGATTTTCCGTTTGTCTGGAGTGAGATCACTGTGCCGATCAAATATGGCAGCGATCATAATTTAGCCAGGCAAATCATCTTAAACGCGGCAAACGATGTTGTTGGCAAATATGTGGAACAAGCCGAAAAGCAATGGCTGGAAATGACCAGAAAATATGCGGTCGAAAATGCAATTGTAGAACCAATGGTTTTTTTGATCGCCAATGATAACTGGTTGGAATTTACCCTGCGATATGTGGTCGAATACAGAAAGCGACGCGGCACTGAAGATTTGTTGTACACTCAGATCCTGGATGCCATTGCTCAGACGAATGGGAAGGTCTCAATGGCTTCTTCAACTTTCCAATTGGTCGACCCTCCCGTTTTTGATATCAGGCTTCAGAAAGAGTGAGAGCAATATACTAACGGTTTTCACTTTATCCCATGTTACCTAAAGGCTGAATTTATGCAACTTCTTCCTTCTCTGCAACGCCTGATACACCCAATTCCCGCTGAGGAAAAGAAAGGCTTGATCGCAGATATTTCCGAGTCAGCCACTTCCAGCTTCGATTTTTTTCTGCTGGTGGTGCTTTCGTGCAGTATTGCCACGCTTGGGCTGATTACCAATTCTCCGGCAGTCATCATTGGGGCTATGCTGGTTGCCCCGCTCATGTCCCCCATTATCGGCATTGGTCTGGCTTCCATAACAGGTGAAGCCAGGTTGGCGCGCAACTCAGCGATAGCCCTCTTACGTGGTGCGGTGTTGGCCATTCTCCTTTCGGGTCTGATGACTCTGGTGAATGCACACCTGCCATTCGTTGTATTGCAGGAACTGCCAGCCGAGGTGCTGGCACGCACACACCCATCACCGATAGACCTGGCGATTGCCCTGGCGGGTGGTTTGGCCGCGGCGTATGCCCTCACTCGCCCGAATATCTCTGCAGCCTTGCCAGGAGTGGCGATTGCCACTGCATTGATGCCTCCGCTCTGCACTATAGGCATCGGTCTTGCTTTGTCGCGGTGGGATGTGGCTGGAGGAGCAACCTTACTATTCGTTACCAATGCAATTACCATTGCTTTTGCGGCAGGATCGGTTTTTTTCATGCGCGGTTTTGCACCAAAGACTCGCATCGTCGATCATCATCTCCCACGAACACTGGTAATTTCAGCTATCATTACACTCATATTGCTTGTCCCGCTCACATATTACAGCGTGCAGTTTTTTCAACACGCCAATGAGAACCGTCTTATCAATGAGGTGGTTACCACACAGGTTAACCAGATCAATGCTGAATTGGTGGGACTGAATACCAGCCGCATCGCGAACGAGCTGGATATGGTCATTACGGCGCGTACAACCGTGCCATTACGTTATGAACAGGTGGTGAGTCTACAGCAAGGCATCGTGGATGGGTTGCACCGCTCCGTCTCGCTTAAGGTCATCCAGGTCTTTGCAGAACGCCTTGACCCACTCATCCCGCCTACGCCTACCTTTACGCCCACCGTAACGCGAACGTCAACACCTGGACCCAGCCCTACGATTACTTCATCTCCGCAGCCTCCTACCCCTACATCTACGAATACATTAATACCCACTGCCACCTCCACTAACTCCCCTACACCCGCACCGGCACAGGCGTTGAACACGCTTCTGCCTCGCATGCAGTTGTATCAGTCTCCTGCCGGACCAGTTATTGGGCAAATTCGGCAAGGACAGGGATTAACCCTCTTGTATGGCCGACAGGAAGTAAGTGGTCTGGTGTGGGTGGAGGTAACAGATGCGGATGGTAGGGTAGGTTGGATCCCGGAAATTTATCTCAAACTTGTCACAGCCACGCCGACCAAGTAATTAGGAAAAAGAGAGAAACAAATGGAACATGGAACTGCCCTGCTCACAACGATTGTTGCAGCTGTTGGGTTTGGCTTGCTTGCGCAAGTTTTGGCGCACAGTTGGCATATCCCAGCTATCGTGCTTTTACTGGGTTTTGGCGTCTTACTCGGAGAAAATGTGCTTGGGATCGTTCGACCACACGAACTCGGTAGCGGTTTGGGCATCCTGGTCAAGTTGGCAGTTGCGATTATCTTGTTTGAAGGCGCACTCAACCTCAATCTCAAGTCTCTGAAGCAAAGCGCAAAGGAAGTGCGCAACCTGGTCACAGTCGGCGTCTTGATATCGTGGGGGTTGACTACTCTGATCGCTCGTTATGTGGCTGGTTTTGATTGGCAAATCGCCATACTATTCGGTGCCTTAATGACCGTCACCGGGCCAACCGTTGTGCAGCCGCTCCTGCGGCGGATCTCCGTGCCGGGCCCGGTAAAAACCATCCTGGAAGGCGAAGCTATCCTGATTGATCCGATCGGGGCGATCCTGGCAATTGCCGTCCTGGATGTTCTCCTGGCTACCACCGAGCGTGGCCCAACCAACTTGACTAGCCTCCTTTGGGCTTATTTTGGACGCCTGCTCATCGGCGGCGTAGTCGGCGGACTTGGTGCGCTGGGGCTTTCGCGGCTGATGAAAACAAGCCGTTTGATTCCAGCAGAGTTAAGCAACCTGGTAGCCTTAGCCTGCGTTTGGGTCACGTTTGGGGTGGCCGAGTGGCTGCATAGTGAAGCCGGTATTATGGCTGCTGTCGTAATGGGTTTAATCGTCCAGAATGAAGCCATCCCGGGCGAAAGACAGTTGCGCCATTTCAAAGAAACGCTGACCACGCTTGGAATCAGTATCCTGTTCATCCTGTTGGCTGCCAACTTGAACATTGCCACGCTTTGGGCAGAAGGATTTTCCGGTTTTTTGGCTGTTTTATCGATAATGTTCGTGGCCCGACCAGTGGCAGTTTTTCTTTCCACCTGGGGCACCGGCCTTGACTGGCGCAAGAAAGCCTTCATCGCCTGGGTTGGGCCGCGCGGTATCATCGCCGCCTCGGTCGCCTCCATTTTTGCCGTTGCTTTGGAAGAATCTGGCATTCCAGGAGGTGAACGTTTGCTTGCGTTGACTTTCATGGCCATCATCCTGACGGTTACCATCGATGGACTTTCCGCGAGATGGGTCGCGCGTTGGCTGGGATTGCATAGTATGGAGGGTCAAAAAGTCATCGTTGTCGGAGCCAACCGGCTAGGCTGTGCCATCGCCAGCCTGTTGCAGAAATATGATCGTCCCACTTTACTGATCGATACTAACCATACATCTGTTGAACGCGCTAATATGGAAGGATTAAACGCCGTTTATGGCAATGCTCTTGAAGATGAAACCTTGGAAGATTTGCATGTGGAGGAAGTAGCAACTTTGCTGGCAGTCACATCGAATTCGGAAGTCAACGTGTTGGCTTGCCAACTGGCGCACGATTCTTTCGGCATCGAACGCGCTTTCCCGACCTTGAGCAATCCAGCCAAAGGTGCCAACCCCAAACTGCTCAAGCAAACTGGTGGAAAACTGGCCTTTGGACGCTTTATCACTATAGCGGATTGGGAAAACGCGGATAAACCGCTCACCGAAGTCACATGGATAATTCCACCATCCTGGCCATCCAAGCCACTTGCAGAAATTACCATCTCTCCTGCTATTTTGCCTATTATCCTCAAACGTAACAACAGCACAGAGATTGTCCACGCAGAACAGATTTGGCAGGCTGGGGATATGGTCATCCTGCTCAGCACTCAGACTTTTGAAGATGCGCTTAAAACAATGGGATAAAGGTGAAATGGAAATTTCCGAATAGGTGCCATCCATATTTAGCAAATGGCACTTTCATTTGCTCTACCTACGCGTCAAATCATCGTAAATTAAACGGACTTGCCCCTACTGCAACAAGAGTGATTTCACCCAACTCTTTTCATCTTACTATAACTCTGTGGTCAGAATATTTTTTATTCATCAGTATCTCTACTAAGACAAACCGCCTACTTTTTTACCGTTTACAACCCCGACGGAACTCGGGGCCGCGATTTTCCACCCAATGGTAAAACCGGCCAAATGACTAAAACAGGACACACTTTGGGCAGGAGAAGCATCGAAGTCAATGATTTTATATCCAAAACTTACATAAATTTAACAAATCTTACAAAAGACGGACCTGCAATGTGCGGTTTTTGTTTGTAGTGCTCTGTCTGATTTTTTTGCCATTATTTCCTTTCCCATTCTTACTTTACGGATCAGCCGAATCCCATTCGATATGTAGGGCTAGCGCGTTATGATCCGTCAAGAAGCGTTGAATGGGCATTTTTTTCACTGTGTCTTCCACCTCAATCACGTCAGCCTCCACATGTATGTCCTTCCGGAGGGGTGGGCGAATCAACGCATAATCCAAAGATGTCTTCCATTTTGATGGTACCAAAGGAAATGGACGGTAGGTGGGGCGTGGATCTTCGGCAAGTGGGTCCAGCAAGTTATTTGGTTCGATCAGTTCTTGATACAAGAATGAATTGCGGGGGAAGTTCAGGTCACCACAAATGATAACCAGCGCCTCCGGCGGGAGCGCGTGAATAGCCTGATTCACCTGCCGCACCTGACTGCGCAGGATGCCTGATAAAAGATTGGATGGATGCCATACGCCGTAATAGTTTGCATGCATGTGAGTATTCATGACGATGACCTTCATCCCACCCACATCAAAGGTAGCCGAAAGAATGCCCTTGTATGTTGCCCAATCAGCAATACCTATGCTGTGCCAAACCCCGCGGTCTTGGTAAACTTCAAAGCGGTGCTGGTCTGCAGGCATACGCGAAAATATTTCCAGCCCGCCTTTGGGTGCATGTAGAAAGTGCTCATCGACACGGTGCGGGTAAGAAGCGAGACCATGCTGGAGCAAAGTCGCATAGTTATTCTGCGCCACTTCCTGCAGGCAGATCACAGAGGCATTCCTGCGGTCCAACTCACGCGCAAGCCTTTTTAGCCGCCCTAACGCTAAGTAAAAGGGCAGACCAAAAGCATTAAGTGAAAGCAATGAAAACTCACTCATCCCAACCCTCGCATAAAGCTTGTATGGTTTTCACAACCAAGACCAGTTCGGATGAGCGAGATCGTCTTCTATTTAACTTCTGTTGCTCTAATTTCATCATTTGATTCCATTTTTTTTGCTAAACATTACATTATTATATTCCCCTTTTTGGCTACGCAGAAATTATCAGAAATGTAAGTGTCAGTTCTCTTCATGCTAAAATGGGTTTGCATTTGAACCTGCAAAATAATTTTAAAAGATTACGGCAAGATAAGGAAAGATGCCATGGCGATTAATTCAATTCATTTTTCACTTTCGCTGATCATTAGAATCTTATACGTCATCTATCTAGTTATCGTGCTGGGGGTTCTCCTGTTGAATAATCGCTCTCCACACTCAACCTTCGCCTGGTTTTTCTTGATGGTGGCATTTCCAGTCGGGGGATATCTGATTTATATATTTTTTGGGCGTGATTACAAACCCTTTAGTAATGTGAACAAATTGACACAGATCGGCGGCAAATCCTCGCCTTTTGAACCTGCACTCGAATCTTTGAGGACAGCACAGAAGGATTATGTGGAACTCGTCAAGCGTGAAAAACCAGAATCATATCGTCAGAATTTGTTGAGGATGGTCAGGCGCAACTCACCGTCCATGTTAACCGCCTACAATCGCGTGGAAATCCTGCAAGATGCCACCGAAAAATATCCGCGTTTGCTGGAAGATGTTCATAACGCAAAATCATCGATCCACCTTCTGTATTACATCTGGACTGAAGACGAATACACCCTGCAGCTCAAAGATGCTTTAATCGAGCGCTCAAAAGCGGGTGTCAAAATCCATGCGCTCGCAGATGCAACCACCCTGAATGTCAGCAAGAAGTATCTTGAAGAGCTGCGGGACGCTGGGGTTCAGATTTTTCCATGCAACGAATACATGAAGTTCAACCGTTTGCATTCATTGAATTACCGTAATCACCGCAAGATTGGCGTGATTGATGGAAAGATTGGGTACATCGGCGGTCTGAACCTGGACAAAGAACAATTACCCGGCGGCAATCGGCTAGGGTACTGGCGCGATACCGATCTGAGGATTGAAGGTGAGGCTGCGCGAGTGCTTCAGGCGGCTTTTTCGTTATCCTGGTACAACACGACCAAAGAAACACTTCACGATTTGACCTATTTCCCCAAGGTGGATCCAAGTCAACTACCGATCACGCCCATGCAGATTACATTGGGTGGACCCGATGCGCAGTGGAAGGCCATACAGCAGTTGTATTTCTTTATGGTCGTAACCGCCCAAAAGAAGGTCCAGATTCAATCACCGTTTTTTATTCCCGATGAAAGCCTGCTTGAAGCGATCAAGACCATTGCCCTTTCAGGTGTTGAAATCGAGATCATGTGTTCCAAGCACGGTACAACCTTCGAACTGACTCATCGCGCGTCGCTTACTTATTTGGCAGATGTTGCGCAGGCGGGAGTAAAAGTCTATCTATACAATAAAGGTTATTTCCATAGCAAAACCATTAACGTTGATTCGCAAGTTTGTGCGATCGGAACAGCGAACTTTGACATTCGTAGTTTTTCCTTGAATTACGAAGCGATGGCTGTCATTTATGATGCGGAAGTTGCGCGCGAACTGGCAACTGACTTCGAAAATGACTTAAAATTCTGCGATGAATTTACCCTGGAAATTTATCAGGCTACTCCACTTTGGGGCCGTTTGTTGAACTCAGCGGCACGGCTGGCTTCACCAGTGTTGTAACAAAATTGGATAATAATCAAAAAGAAGGGATTCATAGTGTGTTTTTGCTAAGATCGCAAAACTCTGCGTATCTCGAAAGTGCAATCGCGAGAAGACTAAGATAGCGCTTCAAAGCCCGAGACAACGTCGAAAAGTTCATCGTCGATGGCACTCTGGCGTAAACGATGGAATGTCCCGTTCAGTTCTTCCAGCAGTTCGTTGATATTTTTGTCGGCGCGTTGCATAGCCGCCAGGCGGCTTGCGTTCTCGCTCGCGAGGGATTCCGCGCAGGCCCGGAAGAGCGAGACAAACAGATATTCGCGGATGAGCGCCCGCAAGGTTGTGGCACCGCTACCCATGACCTCGGGTAAACTCCCCGTCGGCCAGGGATTTTCTGCAATCTTGCCTCGCCAGGTCTCATCCAGCGGTAGCAGCCGCTGACTGACTGGCACATAGACCGCCCCGGATGTGATGCGATTGTAGAAAAGGTAGAGTTTGGTAACTGCAGGCTGGTGTGTTTCGCTCTCCACGATGATCTGTCCGACGAGCGGGGTAATGGCTTTGACAGAATTTGGCACAACAAATAATCCCATCAGCGGCAGGCCTGCGTCTGCCAGCCGCGCATGGACGCGCTCGCCAACGGCCCAGATTTGGGGTTTGCCGGGCAGAGAGGCCAGCGTCTCGACAGTATAATCGGTCACCACATCATTAAACTGCCCCACCAATCCCTGGTCTGACCCGAAGACGACCGCGCCAAGCGTGCCTGGAAAGTTTTGTTTTTTCGGATCTGCAAGCAAGGGCGCTGATCCGCTTTCCCGAAAGCAAGCGCCTAACCCAAGTTCCACAGTGCGATAGTAGTCATCCAAGGCTCGCACCGAGTTCTCGTATTGTCCAACGCTCGAGGCGGCCACGGCTTTCATCGTGCGGACAACAGACTGGAGCTCCCCGGCTCCGCCGATCTTTCGGCGCAGACTCGCTTCGGTATCACTCATGCCTGCTCCTTGGGTTTAAGTTCAGGCTGAAAACGAACCAGCGCTTTGCGGGCGATTTGGAGAATCGTTTCACGATCATCGTCGCCCAATTTCTCGGCGGTATTCAATTTTTCGCGCACCTTCGCCGGGATATCGGCAGCCGCTTCGCGCAGCGCGCGCTCAGCGTCCGTCATCTGGTCAAGCGGCACGCGGTCAAAAAATTCTGCCGTCAATGCCAGCAGCACAGCGATTTGCGCAGGCACGGACACTGGCGAGAATTCCGGTTGTTTCAGGCAGGCGCGGATCCGCTGTCCGTGCTCGATGATCTTGCGGGTGACTTCATCCAGCCGCGCCCCAAATCGGGAAAAGGTTTCGAGTTCCTCGAACTGTGCGTAAGCGAGCTTGAGGCTGCCCGCCACCGCCCGGTAGGCCGCCAGTTGTGCTTTACCTCCAACGCGCGAGACAGATTTTCCGACATCGACCGCGGGCAGCACGCCTAGTTCGAACAGCGATGGCGAGAGGTAAATCTGCCCATCCGTGATGGAAATCAGGTTGGTTGGAATATACGCGGAAATATCCTGGGCTTCGGTTTCGATAATCGGCAGCGCGGTGAGAGAGCCGCCGCCGAGTTCCTTGCGCAAGCGCGTCGAGCGTTCGAGCAGCCTTGAATGGATGTAAAAGATATCGCCGGGAAATGCTTCGCGACCAGGTGGGCGGCGCAACAAAAGCGAGAGTTCACGGTAAGCTCGCGCGTGATGGGTCAAGTCGTCGTAAACGATTAACACATCCCGGCCTGCTTCCATGAAAGACTCTGCGATACTGGTCGCGGCGTAAGGGGCGATATAGGTAAGCCCCGGCGGGTCGTTGCCCTCGGTCACGACAACGACGGTATACTCCAGCCCGCCCTTTTCCCGTAAGGTTGCCACGGCCTTCGCAACGGCAGACGCGCGCTGGCCGATGGCACAATAAACGCAGACCACATTCTGGTCGCGTTGGTTCAGGATGGTGTCGATTGCAATGGCGGTCTTGCCTGTTTGGCGGTCACCTAGAATCAATTCCCGTTGGCCGCGCCCAACGGGAAAGAGCGCATAAAACACTTTGATGCCGGTCTGGAGCGGCACTGTGACGGGCGCGCGATCCATGATATGTGCAGCGGGGCGTTCGATGGGCAGGCGCTTGCCAGACACAAGCGGCCCTCTGCCATCCAGTGACCGACCAAGTGGGTCAATCACGCGCCCCAGCAAGCCCTCGCCCACGGCCACATCCATGACCCGACCCGTGCGCTGCACTTCATCTCCCGCATGGAGCTGCCAGTATTCTCCGAGCAGCACAATTCCAATTTCATCTGCGTCCACATTGAACGCAATGCCGAGCACATCGCCGGGAAACCTCACTAATTCATCAAAGCCCACGCCGGGCAGGCCCGAAACTGTGGCGATGCCCGTACCAACGCTGGTAACTGTGCCAATCTCTTGTGGTGTCAGGTGCGATTTGAATGCTTCCCGCGCCTGGCTTATTCCGGCAAACGCACCATCGAAAACTTCCTGAAGATTCCCTGTTTTTTTGTTCATTGGCTCTTTGTCTCGGGCTTAGGTTTGGTTTTGACTTTAGACTTGGGTTTGGTTTTAGTTTTAGGCTCGACCCTGGCTTCGGGTTTAGGTTTGGTCTTGGCGATCGGTTTGTCCTTCTCTTTCAGGAGGTCATCGACGCCCTTTTCCAGCGAGGTCAGATAATCTGCGATGCTCCAGGCCACCTTTTGCCCATTCGCACTGAGTTCAATCCCGCCGATCAATTCTGGCGCGGTTTCGAAGCGCACCTGGATTTCAGCAGAAAAGGTTTCGTTGAGTGCATTTTGTATCGCAGTCTGTTGTTTCGCGGGCAAGTCAAAAGCGCTGCGCACAAGCACGGGCACGGAAGCTGCCTTAAGGGTCTTGGCGAGACCTGCTTTCGTTTGGCCGTCCATCTCTCGCAAGCGTTGAATAAAAACCTCGCCCAGGCGTTCTTCCAGGCTTGTTCCAGCCAAATCTGTCAGTGCCTTGCGTGCGATGGCAAAGACTTCCTGCCCGGTGCGGATGCGGATGGCTTGATGGAGCTGATGTTCTTCATTTTTCAACGCCTCCTTCTGTTTTGAACTCAAAGCCATGGCGGCCTGCCGTGCTTCGTCAAAAAGCCGCTGACGTTCGGCATTCGCCTCGTCTGTGGCCTGGCTCAAAAGCGCAGTGCGTTGCTGGTCGAATTCCTCGTTCTTGTGCTGGTACTCCTCGTGTTCCTTTTGAGCCTCTGCCTTTTTCTTGTCGGCGTTCGCAAGTTCTGTGGCGACCTGCTTTTCCCGCTCATCGATGGCATGCAGGATAGGCTTATAAAGGAAGCGCTTCATCAACCACACCAGGATAAGAAAGTTGAACACCTGCGCAATGACGGTAAACCAATCGATTAACATGGGCTTACTTGCCTGCGGCTTGGGCGATGACAGAATTCCAGAACGGGTTGGCGAAAATCAGAATCATCGAGACCACAAAGCAGTAGATGGCCATCGACTCGATCATCGCCAGTCCCACGAACAAGGTGCGCGTGATAGTGGCGGAGGCATCGGGTTGTTGGGCCAGCGAACTCAGCGCCGTTGCAACCGCCTTGCCTTGCGCTAAGGCCGGTCCCATACAGCCGAAACCGGTAGTGATTCCGGCGATGATAATTGAGGCCACTGCGATAATCGTCATGCTATCCATAAGTTCTCCTTTTTATTGTTGTAGTTCATGCTTTATTTGTCTCTTGTTTAGACTTAGGTGTATTAACTCGCGTGGCAGCTGCAATGTAAACTGCTGCCAGGATGCTGAAGATATAGGCCTGCACCATACCGGTCAGCAGGCCGAGTGCTGTCATGATGATCGGAAAAATCAGGGGTGTAATCGTGAGCAAGATAGCGATGATCATCGCCCCGCTCATCATATTGCCGAACAGACGGACTGCCAGGGCCAGCGTGCGCGATACTTCGCTGATAATATTAAATGGAAGCATAATGGCTGTCGGCTCGATGTAGGACTTGAGGTAGTTGCCCACCCCATGCTCCGTGATGCCGAAGAAAGGCACGGCCACAAAAACGCACAGCGCGAGTGCAACCGTGGTTGAGAGCGAGCCCGTCGGAGGTTCATAGCCGGGAAGGATGGTGCAGAGACTGGCTGCAGCAATGAACAAGAAGAGTGTACCTAAAAAACCAATATACTTTTGCGGTTGACTCAAGCCAACCTCTTCAATTTGTTTCTCGATGCCGGTAACAACGATTTCCAGCAGGTTCTGCCAGTTGGAACGATTCAATCCTGTAGAAAGTTTGCGTGTAATCAGTTTCGATCCAGCGGCCAGCAGAAGCATTAATCCCCAAGTGTACACAATAGTGGCGTTAAGTTTGAAAAACCCATATTGCCAGAAGATCAGTTCATCGGGAGTAAGGCGCATGATGAGCCTCCTCTACTGCATAAGTTGCTGTGCGGGTAAACCGTATCACGATCAGGCGCGCGATTACAAATCCGAGCAGGCACATCAGCAATCTCTCCCAATGATCGCGTCCGATAAAATAGAAACCTGTCAGAGCAATGCTCATTCGCAACAATTGGCTACCAATAAACCAAAACGCAGGCTGTTTGGACGAAACTGCCTTTTGAACCGTCCACCAAAGACCACCGAAGAACAATCCGCCGAGAAAAGCCCCAGCCAACAAAGCAAACGCCAAACCCAAAGTTTCATTCATGATCATCCTCCTCATGCATTTCCTCATCTTGCTTGGTCACCCAATGCCAGGCATTCAAACAGCCGATAATCAGCCCAATCAGCAGCAGCATAAGCGTCCAGGAATAGCTTCCGGAATGGCGATTGTCTAGCCAGATACCGAACGCCGCGCCGAGCAGCGTTGGAACCACGACCGACCAGCCGATCAGCCCCATCATGCCCAGGCCAAACCAGACGCCCTGCGTGGAGTTACGCCGCGCCTTGAGTTTGCGTACGGCCTTCACACCGATCTTTTGGCCAAACGCAGTCGGGGCTTTCGAACTCTCGATTTTTGGTCTTTCATTCATGCTGAAACTCCGCTAAACGGCGGATGAAGCCGCTCTCCATTTTCGCCATCACTGAGCGGACATCCTGCTCCCGTTCGTTCAAGATCAGGAACTCGCTCTCCACCGCCTCTCGCAGTTGGCTGAGATCCGTTCCACCAATTGCGTTGCGCACCGAGATGAGCACGTCCGCTCCGGTCTTAACCAACACTCCTTCATCGACTGCCACGTAAACTTCGCCTTCGGTTTCGTTTTCGTAGATCAGAATCCCGGGCGCGATCGCCGCTACGCAGTCTAGCCGGTGCGGCAAGAGTCCGAATGAGCCATCCAGGGTCTCCGCAACGATACGCGAAACGCCGGTTTTCTCGGCAAAGATTCTGAACGGCAGGAGAATCTTAAGATTCATGAGTGTCGGCTGCATGTTCAACCTCCGGTTTGGATTCTGGCTCAGACATGGGCTGCAGGTCGGTCTTGACTTCGACCTCGGATTCGGCGGCTGGCTTTTGGCCGGTCTTAGTTTCCGACTTGTCGAGCGGAGCCTTTTTCTGCGCTTCGCCTATCGCCCCGATCATGTATAGCGCGCTCTCCGCATAGTCTTTGAATTCGTCGTGCAGGATTCGTTCACAGCCATCCAGCGAGTCTTTTAGGCTAACGAGTTTCCCCGGGATACCGCTAAACTGTTCTGTGGCAAAAAACGGTTGTGTCAGAAAGCGCTCCAACCGTCGGGCGCGAGCGACCACTTTGCGGTCGTCTGGTGACAGTTGCTCCAGGCCGAGCATGGCGATCACATCCTTGAGATCTTCATACTGCGCCAACGTTCGTCTGATTTCCTGTGCCAGTAAATAATGCCGTTCGCCGACGATGCCAGGCGTAGCCATTTTAGAGTTGGATTGCAGCAGATCGACAGCCGGATAGAGTCCTTCACTCGCCCGCTTGCGCGAAAGCACAATGGAGGCCGAGAGATGCGAAAACGTATGCACCGCTGCCGGGTCGGTCAAATCATCCGCCGGCACATATACCGCCTGAATGGAGGTAATCGCTCCAGCGGTGGTATTGGCAATGCGTTCCTCCAGCTGCGACAACTCTGTTCCCATGGTCGGCTGATAACCCAGGCGTGACGGCATCTGCCCCATTAAGCCCGACACCTCCATGCCAGCCTGGATAAAGCGGAAAATGTTATCGATCAGGAGCAACACATCGCGATGCTCGTCGTCCCGGAAGTACTCGGCCATCGTCAGCGCTGCCTGGCCAACACGGAAGCGGCTGCCCGGCGGCTCGTTCATCTGCCCAAAGACCATCACCATGTTCGGTAATACGCCCGCTTCCTTCATTTCGCGATAAAGCTCCTCACCTTCGCGACAGCGTTCGCCGATCCCACAAAAAATGCTGACGCCATCCTGATGTCCGATCATATTGTGGATCATTTCGGTGAGCAGCACTGTTTTGCCCACGCCTGCCCCTCCAAACAGTCCAGCTTTACCGCCACGCTCGAGCGGCACCAGAACATCAATGACCTTGATTCCTGTCTCGAAGATTTCGGATTGGGTGGAACGTTCGGATAAAGGTGGCGGGGCGTGGTGAACTGTGCGCCACTGAACATCTGTCGGCGCAGGCTCGCGGTCGATGGTGTTTCCGAAGACATCGAACATACGCGAGAGAATTCCCTTACCAACCGGGGCTTGGAGCGGCCCGCCCGTATCTTCTACGGCCATGCCGCGGGCGAGGCCCTGCGTGGGTGTCAACGCAATCCCGCGCACGCAATGCGAGTCAAGTTGAGATAAAACTTCGATCGCAATTTCCCCACCCTGCGCGTGCAGCAACGAATAAATGGGCGGCAAATGGGCATCAAACCGTATATCTACGACACTGCCGCGCACCGCGACCACTGCACCTTGGTTTGTTTCATTCATTTCTTTTTAGACCTTTTCGAGTAAGGTAGTCTTCAGTAAAATTTATTATTTTATTCATCATGTCCACTGTTTCAACCGGGTAATTTCCCACTGCAGATTCAGCCGAAAGCATGACAAAGTTGGTGCCATCTATGATGGCATTGGCCACATCGCTTACCTCTGCGCGAGTAGGGATGCGGTTTTCAGTCATGCTTTCCAACATCTGTGTCGCGGTAATGACAATCTTGTCAGCACGGTTACACTTTTCGATAATCATTTTCTGAATAATGGGAATTTCATAAATTGGTAATGACACCCCCATGTCTCCGCGCGCTATCATGATACCGTCTGAAACATTGATTATCTCGTCAATATTCTTAATGCCTTCTCTATTCTCTATTTTGGCGATGACTTGGCACTGCGAATCTTCTCCAAGCGCCTTTCTTACATCCAGGATATCCTTTTTGGTGCATACGAATGACTGCGCGATATATTCAAAATCATGCTCTTTACAAAACGATATATCATTTATATCCTTCTGGCTTATACCGTCAAATACCAGCCGTGCATCTGGAATATTTACGCCCTTATGTTGCTTAAGCAACCCACCGAATCCCACTTTGACCTTTAGGCTGTTTTTAACCCGACCAATCACTTCCAAGGCGATATTCCCATCGTCCATAAATATTTGGTATCCGTTCTTAATCTCGCGTAGCGGACCTTGATAATCAAAAGGTATATTTTCGTTTGAGCTTTTTATATTTCCCTGGGTAAGCCAGACTATCTGATCTTTTTTAAGCAAAACCGGAGAAATCAGATCTCCTACCCTTATGCGATGACCTCGTAAATCACCGATCAGCTTTATTCTCTTATGATATTTCGTGTTTAAAAGCCGAATGAGACCCATTGCGTGAAGCGCTTCTTGTGGTGTGCTGTGGGAAAAATTCAGGCGTCCGACATCCATACCGGCAAGCATCATTTTTTCAAGCACCGTCTCGTTCGACGACGCCGGTCCAAGTGTACAGATTATCTTAGTCTTAATCATTAGTCATTTCTCAACATAGCCGTTCTGCATATTCTCTTCACCATAGCTTTATCTCAGGATTCGCTCCTATCGCGCACCGCGACCACTGCGCCGATGGCCGGGAATTTCACGCTGTTTTCACTAACCATTTTTAGCCCTTTTTCTAAATATTGAGCTGCCTGATAATGTGGTACCAAATATTTATCGAAAGAGCGAGCACTGTTACCAAAATCAAACCAACAACGAAGGGCAGTGTAAACCTTTCGGGACGTTGCTTAATAATGTAAAAGGCGATGCTATCATTAAGAGAAACGATGATAACCACCAGGATGATCATTCTAATTACAATTGGATCCATTTTGTTCTTCTTTTTCTGAGCCCGATTCTTCATTAGGCTAATTCGTTTTGTCTAAATACGAATCTAAAGCAAGATCAAACAGGCCAATGTCGCCGATAAGGCCACCCCTAGACCGATTGTTCTCTGGGATGGCCTCACGGCAGATCGCCTTCGTCCAGGCAGACCTCAGTGCCAGCATGACTTGCAAGCATTTTTTCGATCTGACCTAACGAGCTAATACAAAGCTACCATTTCAGTCGCGATCATGTCTGTTGCCTTTCGTGGCTATGCAAGCCACCTATGCAAGCAAGTCTTTTCTCGTGTTTGCCTCAATGGGAATTTCCCTTGGCACCTGGTTCATCCATCCAGTATCCCTGGCGATTGTAGTGCCTGTGCAATCCGATTTCATATTCACGAGTTAGCAGAGAGTCTTCCGTGTATTCCGGGGACTGCTTGATAGTCTCGCGAGTGAGATTGACGAATACTTTCGACACATTCCAACTAACACGCTCGATCCATAGCGGTGAAATCAGGACCTTTTTCCCCGGCCACCAGTTCTGTGTATCAATGACCAGATAGCGGATTGCCCATGTCTCGTCATCAATGATGAAATCCTCGACATGGCCGATTTCGTCGTCTGTTGCCTGGATATGATATCCACTCACTTCGTGGGTACTGCGCAAATGGGAATCCGATGATTCATGAGTAATGGTAGGTTCCTTCCAAATTTTGCGGTCACGCACTATATAGGGATAAGATCCCCACATATATGGGCCTGCCCAATACATCGGCATTCCATAATACCCGTTGAAAGCCTGTTCAAATTGTTGTGAGAT
>JBBRWF010000008.1:0-21808 GCA_038249405.1 Anaerolineales bacterium | reverse complement strand
GCCCGCGTTGCGGCATGACTTTGGAGCCCGCAGCATGAAAATGACCACAGCCAACCCCGCCAAAGCGGGTGCGCAGCACGGGTCTGCGCAGGGGCACGCGGGCATGGCCAGAATAGCGGCAACCGGCGGCTCCGGCGACATGATGGTCGATGCCCACAGGGCCTTGCTCTGGCCGCATTACCTCAGCCTGATGCTGGGGGTCTGGCTGGTCGCCAGCCCCTTTACGCTGGGCTATCTGAACGAATTCATCCCCAACGCCAGCCTGCTGCGGGTGCCCTTCCAAAATCGGAAGGGGGAGAAATCGGCTTTTTATGTGGAGTTTTGCGCCAAGAGCAGGCTCAAAACTCTACAGGCGGGGCAAACATCCGATTTTCATTCGCTGGACGGCCAAATTTAGGATGATTTTCCCCGCCAGGAACATGCGGGGTGAAAAAACCGCTTTGAAGTACCATGAGTAAATACAACTTTAAAGCAGGCCGCCTCGCAGGGACGCTGCGCGAGGCGGCCATTGGCTTAGCGGCCCAACAAAATGAAGACGCCGGCTGCAATGGCCAAGAGGGACAGGATGACGCCCAGTCCGGCAACGGCCGGGACGAATGCCATCAGACCGGTAAGGATGAGCCAGATGGCCAGCAGCAGAAAGCCGATATTTTTCGTGATTCTCATGATGATCTCCTTGCCCGGTCCCAGCTTTGATGGACGCCTGGCATAATTTTTTTAGGATGGAAAACAGATTAGCCGGGCAGACTCGGGGTTCAGGAACTCAGGAGCGCTTTTCTTCCAGCTTTGGCGGCATCGGAGACGTGTTCGAACTGCTCGACGACCATTTCCTGGCCGTTGTGAAGCAATTCTTTTGCCATTTTGCGTCCGTCTTTGGCAAATTTCTTACCATCGGAGCGAACCTGGGACATGGCATCTTCAAACATTTCGGTGGTCTGATCGACCAGTTCGATGCTTTTTTCCTGGATCATCTTACGGGTCTTTTGTCCGGATTGTGGGGCAAACAGGAACATGACGGTGGCGCCAGCCACTCCGCCGATCAGCAGACCGACCAAAACGCTTAAAACGTTATTACTGTTATATTCCTGGTTTTTATCATTCATTATGGTTTCTCCTTACAGCGATTAGTAGATTTTTTTTAGTCATGGGGGAAATTTGTTTCGGTTTTCCGATAAATTTTCCTCCATCGAGGGTTGCATTTGCATATACATCGATCATATTGTTGCTGAGCCGGATGATAATGATGAGCAACCCTATTACAAACTGTTGTGATAAAACAACTTCAAAGATATGGGTGACGTCCAACTTGCCAGATTCACAGACAAGAATTACTTCTGGCTTATCCCATACGATTATGTCCAGAAAAGACTGGTCATCGGAATACGTTGCGCATGAGACACGCAGGCTGGTTTCTTCTTCCAGAATTCGCGTGACACCTTCGCTTAACAATGAGCCATCCCCAATGACAAAAACTCGTTGTTGAATAGAAATCGATTCCAGCATATTCTTTCCAATCTTTCGGACCTGGTTAGCGACTTTTACGATTGTTGCGCAAAAGAAGTTTTACTTGTAGTTTTGTTGATCTGACGAGTAAATACCGGCTGCTTTTTGTTCGTCTTCCGTCAATTTTCGAAAGAATATCGGGATTATTTGGATGAAACCAGCCAGCCGGTTGATAAAGCTGCTAATAACCTGCTGGCCGGCCTCATTTTGACGGAAGAATTTGTGCATGTCTGTCTTTACATTTTAGAGAGTGGTGTGGTGTTCGCTGGTGGTGGTTTGCGTGGTGCCCACAGTGGGGCTGCTCGGCCGGTAAAAGATCAGCCAGACCGTGCGTTCGATGCCCCAGGCGATGAGGGCGTAGATCAGCATGGCGAACAGGGATGAGAGTTCGAGTACCATGCCGCCAGCGGCAGGTGAGCCGATCAGAGCGGCGAAGGGGAACAGGAACAGGGAGGTAAAGCCATAGATCAGGGCTACGATCGGGCTATCCGGGTTGGCGCCGATGAGCAGCAATCCGATGCGCAGGGCAATCAGGGCTTCGAGGATGCCGAACAGCAGCCAGATCAACTGCGTGGCCTTAAAAGTAAAGATGCGTTGTTCGCGTTCGGGTTCGGGTTCGCGTTGGGTAGAGGTAACTTCTGTCATTCTTTGGTTGGTCATTTTTGTCTTCTTTCTGAACCTGCTGTGTGGGGGCGCAGGCTCAGGGGTTGGTGCAAGGGGAAGGATCAGTTAGTGCGGCGGCCTCTGGAACGGAAGAGGTTGACGATTGCCAACAGGATGATGGAGCCAAGCAGGGTGACGAGCGCCGTGGGAACGGTGATGGCGTCATTGATCGTGCCAACATTAAAGATGGGGCTGAGGAAATAGCCAGCCAGGAAGGCGCCGACCACAGCTACTACGATATTGATCAACAAGTTGGAGCGGTCGTGCATCAGTTCAGTTGCCACCCAGCCAATAATTGCGGCAACTACGAGGTAAATGAGCAGGTTCATGTGTTTCTCCTATCCCGCCTGTGGTGCGGGATTCTAATGAAAGTAGGTTGGTGCGGCCGGATTTTTATTTTGCGATCCGGCCGCGCCACGCGCTAGAATTGTTTACTTGACAGAGGTGGGTTCGGGGTTGTTCTTCAGGTTGGTTTCGTACTCGGTCACGCGCCTGTCAATTTCATCGGCGGCGTGCTCGCGAGTGTAGCCATACTTTTCCTGGAGAACGCCGACAAGAACCTCGAACTTACCGGCAGTCCGGTCGAGATCATCATCGGTGAGTTTGCCCCACCAGGCCTTGGCCTCGCCGCGGACTTGTTTCCACTTGCCTTCGAAAATATCTTTGTTCATGGTTCACTCCTTTGGAAATTATTCCCGGAAACGTACCGGGATTGTTTGAAATGCTGCCCGGTTTCAGGTCAATCCCTTAAGAACAAGGGGATATTGGATGTAAAGCGGGAAGCGTTGGGTGTATTTGCTGCAAACAGATTGTTCATACATTCATCCTATAATAAAAACTCCCCGGCCACATCCATCGGCTGGGGAGTTTGTTTCTCCGCCATTTGGGGGAGAGGTGGTTGATTTTTGTGGTATTTTAGACCCGGCTGCCGGCGGCGGCCAGCAAGCGTTCAGACACACGTTCGGGCGACTCGCCTTTGCTGATGAACGCATCGGCGCCAGCTGAGAGCGCAGCCTGTTGGCGGGCATTCAGGTGGCTGATGAGGACAATGATCAGCGCGCCTGAACAGGCCGCGCGGAGTGCTTCCAGGGCATCGTTTGCATCTGGGGGTAGCAATTCCCATTCCACAAGGAGCATATCCAGCCGGGTAGTAGGGGCATTCGCCAGGGTGGCGGGCCAATCGTTTGCTTCACCTGCTATTTCCATTTTAAGGTCGAGCAGCAGCAGGCGCAGGGCATTGCGTTCTTCGGGCAGGGCATCGGCTAAATATACGCGGGTCATATACACATCCTACTACAGAAGTTCTGCGGCTGTATCAGCCGCCCGGGGAGTGTTGTTCTCCCCCACTTGGGGGAGAAGCATGTCAGCAACTGATGATCACTTTGAGCGTATGCCCGGTGATTGCATCGGCGAAGGTGTCATAGGCTTGCATGGCCTGGTCCAGGGTGAAGTGATGGGTGATCAACTGGGCCGGTTGGAGCTTGCCGGATATCACGGTTTTCAACAGCATGGGGGTCGTTACAGTATCCACCAGGCGGGTGGTCAGGGTGATGTTTTGGGACCAGAGCTTATCCAGGTTTAACTGCACGGGTTTGCCGTGTACGCCAACATTGGCGATATGCCCCCCGGCGGCGACGATGGCCTGGCAAACATCAAAACTGGCTGGAATGCCAACCGCTTCGATCGCCACGTCCACACCGCGATTATCGGTGAGCGCCATGATCTTTTCGGCAGCGTTGCCCAGACTGTTATTAATGACCTGGGTTGCGCCAAAGGTTTTGGCAACCTTCAGGCGGTTGTCGTCGTTATCCACCATGATGACTTCGGCGGGTGAATAGAACTGCGCGGTGAGCAGGGTGGCCAGCCCGATGGGGCCGGCGCCGATAATTGCCACCGTATCACCGGGCCTGATCTGCCCGTTGAGTACCCCACATTCGAAGCCGGTAGGCAGGATATCGCTGAGCATGACAAGCGCTTCTTCGTCTGCTCCGGCCGGGATTGGGTACAGGCTGTTATCGGCGAAGGGGATGCGCACAAACTCGGCCTGGGTGCCATCGATCAGATTTCCCAGAACCCAGCCGCCCTTCTCGCAATGTGAATACATGCCTTTTTTGCAATTGGCACATTTGCCGCAGGAGCTGATACACGAGATGAGTACATGGTCGCCAACGATGAAATTGGAGACGCTTGCGCCGACTTGTTCGATGACGCCAACGCCTTCATGGCCCAGAATGCGGCCATCCGTAACGGCTGGCACGTCACCCTTCATAATGTGCAGATCGGTGCCACAAATGGTTGTTTTTGTGATCTTGACGATGGCATCTGTGGATAATTGGATTTCGGGTTTGGGCATATCTTGCAGGGCGCGTTTTCCCGGGCTGTGGTACACAAGTGCTTTCATTGGGTTGCTCCTGAAAAAAGATGGGTTATTTTAAGGATTGTCATAGGGGACGCTCCTGCTTTCGATGGAAGGTGACTGGCAAGAGTTCAGGGAAATCTTGCAATCGTTTGCGCATGCTCGTACGCGCGCGTGCCAGGCGGCTCTTGATGGTGCCCAGGGGCACATGCATGGCACAGGAAGCTTCGGTATAGTTCATGCCCTGAATATCGACCAGGACAAGAATGGTGCGGAGGTCGGTGGTCAGGCTGTCCAGGCAGTGCTGGATGGCGTGGTCGAGTTCGCGGTTGGAGAACTTTTCTTCTGGTGTGTTATTTTTGTCTGCCAACCAGCGCGGGTTTTCGATTTCATTATCTTCAGCGTCATCGGGTTCAAGCGGCAGGCTGGGGCGCCGCTTTTGGCGGCGCAACTCATCGTAGCAGGCATTGGTGACCACGCGCATCAGCCAGGATTTGAATGATCCGCCGCGGAAATAGTTGATGTTGCGAAAAGCTGCAATGAAGGTATCCTGTGCGGCATCGGCTGCCAGATCGGCATCTCCCAGGATATACAAGGCGGTGTTGAAAATAACCTGCTGATAGGCCAGAACAATGCTATTGAATGAGTTCAGGTCGCCGCGCTGGGTGGCAAGAATGAGAGCGGGTTCATCCATTTTCTGGATTGGGTTCAACCCTTGTGTGGCAGCTGCCAGGGGTTGGTTTTGAGCGATGTTCCTGAAACTATTGTTCTGGAGTGTTTGTTCTTTAAACATAATCATTCCTGATGAAACCAGTGCCCGAGTCTTTCTGAAAATACTGGCCGGATACTAGCTAATAGTGGAGCGCCTTCCGGCAAGGACTTTACGTTGATCAAAATGGGCCAGATTCGCCAGGCCGACAAAGGTATCCTGCGTGCGGTCATGCAATTGCGCGCTTTTTTGCAGCAGGTCGGCGCGGGTTTTTTCACCGGAGCGCGGCGCAAAAAGGAGCATGGCTGCGATTCCGGTCAGACTACCCAGGAGGATGCCGGTAAAAAGGGCAACCAGGTCATGCAGTTGTGCAGTGTTGGTGTGAATTGTTTTATTCATTTCAAACTCCTGAGGATAGAAACCTGAAGGATCAAATGATCTTTTTATTGATTTTCTTGGGAATTAAGAACTCTGCCATGTGATTATTGATCTCTTTTTTGGCCAGGTCGTTGCTGTAGCCGTACTTTACGCGCAGCAAGGTGGCGTATTTATCCAGCTTAATATTGGCTTTGTCCACCTTGAGCAGGTCGTGGTCATTCAGCGGACTCGACCACGTGGTGCTCTGGCCGCGGATTTGCATCCAGTTGATTTCGAACTCTTCCTTGTTCAATATGATATTCTCCCGGTTTTTGAATCTTTCAAAAGGCGCGTGGTCAACGATCATAAATTTACCCAACAATGTGGGTTTCACAATTTCATCTTACAATGAAACCTCCCCGACCACATCCTTCGATCGGGGAGGCTCTTTATCCGCCATCCGGGGGATGTAGCGGGACTTGCCGGTAAAACACGCTATAGATGAAGCCTTCGGGAAAAATTCATTCTTTCATTCCCGTCAACCTCAAACCACGAGGCGGTTAAAGAAAGAGCGGTAGCGCTGTAAAGCCATGCGCAGGTCTTCGGTGGAGACATCTGTGCCCTGTTTCCAGCGGTTTTCAAGCTGGCTGTGTTCGTTTGTAAACATGCTGGTGATCTGACCGATCACTTCAGTGACCAGCGCGTCCGCTTCCTGGACTGCTGTGCGCGGTTCGTCCACAAACCTGGCTTGAACTTCATTCCAGTGTTTGCGGAAGCGCTCGGTTTCGCGCTCGTCGAGCAAAGGCGCGGGCGAGTTGGGGTATGGAATAGCCGGGGTCTGCGCTTCGGGCGTTTCATCCACCAGGGGCTCAACAACGCCCATATTGTCCTTGTAGACGATTGTCTCGCCATTGGGTGCTTCCTGAACCATTAAGTTCTCGGTCTGCGCGGGGAGCGCATCAGCCTCATCCACCGGCCATTCGTCGATGAGAGCCGCATCCAGGGGTGTCTTTTCAACAGAAGGTTCTGTGCCTACGATCGGGCCATTCCTGGTTTCATTGACGTTCTCCAAGGGAGTTGAGCTAAAGAACCGTTCACCAAAATTATTTCCATTCATATCAATTTCTCCTTTCCGGGAAAAGCGCCGGGGTTATCACGCTACAAGTGCTTCGGTTTCGAGGAGTTCTTCAAACAGGGAACGATAGTAAATCATAGCCTGTCTCAATTCTTCTGTATCTGCCTTGCCTTCCATGTTTTTGAGCGCGATCAGCCGGGCGGCGCGGTAGTTGCTTACAAGGGCGGGGTAGCTGACCGAAAGATCGGCGGCGCGCTGCTCAAAATCTGATACCGGATAGGCGCGCATTTGCATGACTTCCATGATCAGGCGGTCGGCATCTATAATGGCCTGCCCCGGCAGATCGACAAATTTGGATTGAACAGCCGTCCAATCGGCCAGGTAGCGTTCGCGCTCGACCGTGGTAAGCGAGTGAATTTCGAGGGTATCGACATATTTTTGGCGTTCTTTAAGCTCTGTTTGGGCCTTCTTTTCGCTGCCCAGAGCCTGCACCGTGTGGTCGTATTCAGGGCCGAATTTGTCCTGGAGTTTCTCTTTTCGGGTGTTGCGTGTAAAAACCAGGGCCAGCACGACGCCCACGACCACAACTGCCAAAACCGCACTGATGATTGTTATGTAACTATTCATCGTAAATCTCCTTTTTTCACTTCAATATGCCGCCTGCGCGGTGGTTAGTGACGTCTTGAACCGAGGAATGCGCCCAGCAGGGTGAAGACAATCGCCACGCCCAGCAGGAAACCAAAGTTATAGGGGCTGCCATCGTTATGCACTTCGTACATCTGTATGGCGGGGTTTACAAATGAAAGCACCAGAGTCACAGGAGAGATCACACCTTGCCAGACGCCCAGCAAAAGGCCGGATGTGGGCCGGCCATTTTCGCCGGTGGTATTCATGAGAGGGTTGATGCCTGGAGCAGAGACGTTGAAGCTCATGGCCGGGGTGTTGACCTGTCCGGCTGGAATATTTACTTGCGCCGGAGCGCCTGGCGCGCAGCCAGCGACCGTTACAAGCATCAGTGTCAATAGAGCAAAGAGCATTCGGTTCTTTTTCATGGCTTATCTCCGGATATGATTCAATTTCTGTTAAACATGGTCTGTTGGAAATCATTAAACTGTTAATGATTACACAGCCCTACCATCATCATACATACAAAACTCCCCGTTGACATCCATCGCCCGGGGAGTTTTGGTCTCCGCCAACTGGGGGAGATTATTGCAGAGTTCGTGTCTAGCCTTCGTGCGGTTAGCGTTTGAAGAAGTGCAGGATGCCGAGCAAGACAACGGCACCGAGGAAGGCAACCAGAATGCTGCCGATGTTGATGCCGTTGACGGCATCTGGCATGTGAAATAGCACAGATGCCAGCCAGCCGCCGATGAGGCCGCCGATAACGCCGACAACCATATCACCAATGCAGCCAAAGCCGCCGCCCTTCATCACCTGCCCGGCCAACCAGCCGGCGATCACTCCAACTACGATCCAGGAAATTATTCCCATTTGATGTGCTCCTTTTTTGTTGCTGAATGTAAATTCTGAAAATGCTGCGGTTACTTTTTCCAGTAATTTCTGGCGTTGCTTTGCGTTTGCGCGTTGATGGCTTCTTCTACGGAGGCGATGCGCGGGGCGTCTAAAAGCTTATTATTATCCGCCAGCAGGACCAGCTCGATCTTGACGCCTGGCTGCAAGGCTTCTTTGGGGATGTTGGTCTGGCCGAGCGACACCATGACAAGGGTGCCATCCAGAAGTTTGACCACATAAAAACCCAGCTTGCCGCTTTCGGGCTCCAGAACTGCATCCTGCACCGTTCCAAGCAAATTGTGATTGCCATCCTTCAGCTCGGCTCCGATTAATTGCGAGGCATAAGCGATCTTGTGGACAGCATTGGCCGAATTACTGCCACCAGCCTTGCACTCACTGGTCAACATGCTCACTCGCGCCACCTGCAGCCAATAAGCGCGCACGGTATCTTCCCAGGCTTTGTAGGGCAGCAAGACGAGCGGAGCAGCGAAAACCGGCGCGGCTGCTACCTGGGCAGGGGTCATATAAACTGATATGGTTTGCGCCGCGGCATCCAGCACGCCGCTATTGATGGTGACCACTTCAAAGGGAATGACCAGGTTGTCAGCGGCGGCCACTTTCAGGCTGGCATCTGGGGTGACCACAAAGTAAATGATATAGGTTTCGCAGGTGTTAATGATAAAGTCGGAAACCTGGCCCAGCGTGGCTCCATCCAGGCCAATGACCTTGAAGTTGAGCAGGCTGGAGAGGCGCGTAAGTTCCTGGCGCCGTTCGGGAGGCTGGATGCCGGCCGCGTTGGTTTGCGGCGGTTTCTTGCCCTTGAGCGCGGGAACGGCTGCACCATCTTTAGCTGGTGGAACCACAGAGCTGTCTGGAGCAGCAGCCACAACTGTGGCCCCGGCAGTGTCTGGCTGTGTTGAGGATGTTACCGGCGAGTTCTCCGTGCCCGTACAACCTGCCAGAACAAGCGTAAGCAGGGTTAAAATAACCAGATAGCTTCGTATGGTTGACATCTCAAATCTTCCTTTTTTCGTTATTCTCCTGCTTCGTGATCGAGTGCTGAGCGGCTTTCGGCCAGGGGTGAACCTTGCAGGGATTGGGTGATACGCTCGCGCAACCCTTTTTTATTGGGCTTTCGGTTTCCAAGGCTTTTGATAGTATCCAGCAAGGTGGTGGTCATGCCCCGGGTAAGCTTTTTTAGCGCTTCACTCGAAAGCTTCTCGCCCTTTTCAAACCAGCGCACGGCCGCATAACCCATTACTACGGTAGTCGATGAAGCGATCGCCGCGCTCAGCAGCCAGCCGGGCAGGCCGCCAAATTTACTAAATTCCTGGAAGATGGTTCTGCCCAGGAACCCGAGGCCAAAAGTGGCAACCAGTTCGGATGCGCGCTGCGGGGTGATTTTGTAATTGTAGATGCGCGCAATACTGACCACCATGATGGACTGTGTAATTACCAGCGGGACAAAATCGATGACCGGAATGGGCACCAATGCGATAGCGGCCGAGATGGAGGCCGACCTGACGATGGTCTGCCAGGCAAGCTGCCAGCGAAATTCTGGCAAGGCCTGCCCCAGCGCGGCAACCATTTCGGGTTCGGTGGCTGCTATGGCCAGGAGAACTTTCCCGAGGTTTTTGCCTTCTTTGGCAACGATTGGCACAATTTGATCGGGTTCCAGCCCCAGGTTTCGCGCAGCACTTGAAATGACAGCCTGCAGATCTTTGCGGGGTACGAGGTCAATTTTGTTGAGCACCACCACGAAAGGCTTTTTCAGGGCAGATAACTCGTTGAATAGTTCCTGCTCGGTCTTTTTAATGCCCTGAACGGCATCGAAAACCAGCACCAGAAAATCAGCATCCGCAGAGGCCGAGAGCGCCAGGTCTTTTTCCTGATCGCCGGAGATTCCCACTGCGTCTGCGCCAGGGGTATCGACCACAGTAAACAGGGCAGCATCGGCCTGCTGATTCTCTTTGGTTGTGCCTGGCAGAGGGCTGACAATAGCCTGGTCGCTTTTATTTTGCACAAGCAAGTTGTACAAAGTGGATTTGCCAACATTGGTTGGACCGACGATGGCTACGCGGTGCTTGTGTCCGAAAGCCTGGCGAACCTGGGCGGTGGATAATTTGACCAGCACCTTTACCAGGTTCGCGTCTGTCGGGAACCCTATGATCAGCGAGAGGAAACTGGCCTGCTCATTAGGCCCAAGCGCTTCCCAGAGTTTGCGCACCGGCGCCTGAACATCGGATGGAAATTGGTCGAGAATGTCATCGAATAGTGTCATAGAATGGTTTCCGGCAAAGACGGGATCAGGAGTAGAAGGACCAGACAACGTTGAAAGGTTGGCGTCTCAAATACTCCGGCTTTCTTGAATGCGATAATCTTGGGTCGATATTTTTGGGTTCCGAGCTCGCCCCGGAGAAATTCTTCTGGGACGAGCTCTTATTTTGACTGGATCGCGGAGCCAGGGTATCTTTGCCCGGTGCGATTTGCCGGGCAAATCGATCCGGGACTACTTCGCCCCGTGCTGAATCCGGGACTACTTTGCCCCGTGCTGAATCCGGGACTACTTTGCCCCGTGCTGAATCCGGGACTACTTCGCCCCGTGCTGAATCCGGGACTACTTCGCCCCGTGCTGAATCCGGGACTACTTCGCGATGACGGTGATATTCATCGTCAGGATGCAGAGAGTTTTGTTGCCTGAGACGATTGCCCAGGTTGTGTTGTAGATACCTGGTTTGAGAGGGGCGATCATGTCTACTATGATTTTTCCGCTTTCGCCAGTTTTGATGGTTTGCGAAAAGTCATAAACATTGTTTTCGCGCATCTTTTCGCCGCTGATAAATTTGTAATCTACAGAATCAGTGGTCCAATCGTTGCCGCTGATATTCTTGACCGTCCAGACTGAGTCAAAACTTTCGCTAACATGGACTGCGGTCTTGGGGGCGGTAATGGTTACTTCACAGAAGTTCCCGGCGGGCTGCCCGGTTGCAACCGGGTTTGCGGTATCTGGAAGGGTCGTGATGCCGACCCAAACAGTCTGGCCGAAGGGTTGACCCAGGGCATTTTCAATCTGCCAGAAGCCCTGGTAGGTGGAGGGCTGTACCGGGGCGACCAGATTCACGCTCAAATCAATAGTTTGACCGGGTGTGACGTTCTGGGCAATTTTTATAGGCTGGCCGTTCATCTGGGCAGCGGAGACGCTTCCGTAGGCATAGGCCAACTGGTAACCCGGTATCCACGTGCAGGTTCCGGAGTTTTGCACCCGCCAGGTTTTTACAAATCCATCTCCGGGCTTGATGAAGGGCGGGGTGCTCATGTTTTTATCGGCATATGTTACGTCGGCGACGAATTTCATTCCGTTCCAGCAGGCGGCGGGGGTGGCTGTAGCAACAAGGGGAATTAGAGTGGCAATGGGACGAACGGTGGGTACTAGCGTTGGCGTTTGCACCAGGGAGGTGATGTCAGGCTGAATATATTGTTGAATAAAGCCCAGGATTGTTCCATCGGTGAGCATTTCATCCATCACGCGGTCAATCTCTGCCTTCAGGCGCGGGGTTCCCAGGCGCATGGCAAGCGCTAGATCCTGTTCTTGCAGGCCGTCGCCAACCACGCGCAGGTCCTTCTGATCGCCGTAGTAACTGGCGGTTGCCTGACCGAGGACGACCACGTCAATCCGCTTTTCCCGCAGGTCGCGCACAGCTTCGTTGGCGTGCGTATAGCGGAATAATTTTTCTGCGGCTATTTTGCCGGTATCCACCAGCGTCTGCTGCATCATACTCTCGTAGGTGGTGCCGCGCTGCACACCTACACGCAGGCCGGCCAGTTGGTTAAAATCGGTGATGGGCTTGATGGTTGAGTCTTTGCGGGCCAGCACGGAGGTCTGGTTGACGTAGTAAACTGGCGAAAAAGACATCTGGCTGAGGCGCTCGGGAGTAACCGAGATGGCAGCCACAGCCAGATCGATCTGGTTGAGCTGCAGGGCATCAGCCAGGCCATCAAAAGAATAATTCTGGATATCAACCGGAATATTCAAGCGCTGGCCGATTTCCTTGATCAACACCAGGTCAAAACCTACTGCGTGAAAATTGGGGTCGATGGAAGCAAAAGGCGGGTAATCATAGGATGTGCCGACTACAATTTTGTTATTTGCCACGATCCGATCCCAAACGTCATCACTGATTGCGGCGGGTATGGTTGCACTCGGCGCAGGTGTGAGGCTGGGCGCAGGTGTGGCGCTGGGTGACACAAGGACTACGGGCACAGCGGGCAAGGTGGCCGCGCATGCGCCAAGCAGCATGCTGAGGATTACTAGAACGGGTATGATTTTTAAAACTGCTTTATTCATTGGAATTTCTCCTGATTTATTTCTAGATAATTTCCATGCCGAGGTCGGGTTTAATTTTCGCCCAGGTGATCATCGGCAAAATGTCGACAGCCGGCAGAGCGATTTGCAGGGCAAATCGGGCGGAATGCGAACCTTGACTCTTATCCTACAATAGACACTCCCCAACCGCATCCACCGGTCAGGGAGTGTCTGTCTACGCCACTTGGGGGATGGCGTGCCGAGAGAATGTGCTCTAATGAATTTCGCCGGGCGCAGCCTGCTTGAGCCTAAGCTCGTAATAGGCGACGCTCAAGTAGGCGCCAAAGAGAAATATAAGACCGCTCAGATAGGCCCAGATCAGAAAGGCAATAATGGCGGCCACCGAACCATAGACCAGGTTTGTGACTGAGATGTAGACGGAAACAAATAACAAAAAAGCCTTTTTGGCAAGTTCCCAAAGCAGACCGGCCGCAATGGCGCCGGGCAAAATTTCGCGCCAACTGGATTTTCCATGCGGGAGCAGAATGTAGATCAGCATGAACAGGATAACATCCAGCAAGAACGCCACACCGAAGCTGAGGCCATCCCGGATTGGGATAACCTGGTTGGTTATGCTGGCGCCAAGATTGGCAAGCAGGCTGCCAGCAATGGAAGCCAGGAAGAGAACCGGGCCTACAAAGCAGATGACAAACAGGATGGACAGGCCGCGCCGCTTCCAAACAGCGTGGATGCGTTTGTTGGCCCAAATCCCGTTCAGTGTTTGTGTGAGGGTGTAAAAAATGGTGGATGCTGACCAGGTCAGACCCAGCAGGGCCATGCCGCTGACTGGTCCGCGCGCGCGGATAATTTGATCGAGGTTTTGACCCAACAACTGGCCCAGGGCCGGCGCAATAAACTCCAAGGTTTTAATGATGGGCTGCTGATCCATCATGGGGCCCAGGTAGAAACTGGCGATGGAAATGCTTAAGAGGGCGATGGGAAAGAGCGAGAAAAGCGCGAAGTAGGCAATCGCCGAGGCTGTGATGACCGAGTCAGGCTTGAGCGCCTGGGCGGTGGCGCCTGCAAACATCCCCAACCAGCCGTGTGAACGTTGATCAAGGTGGTGTACGCTGGCAAGAATCTTCTGTGAAAGAGATGGCAATTCTGGAACTATTTTGGGCGGGGTCATGTTATTTTCCTGACCCAGGGCTGCCCGTATCGGAATCATTTGGCAGGGCTGCCTCCAGGATGGGCTCGGCCCTGGAGATCAGGCGGGTGAGGCGCTCCATGCTGCTGGTGATCAGCGGCAGGCGCGGTTCGGGCATGGCCTGAATGCTGGCAATAAGGTCATCCTGGCGTTTTTTTAAGTCCGATACCTGGGCGGCGGCTCCGGCAGCCAGACGGTGGCTGACCAGCAGACTCCACAGGATATGGAAAACGGCTGAGAGCGGCGGGGCTATTAGAATGCCGACAATTCCAAAGGTATTTGCCAGGGCAATCAAGATCACCAGGGTCAAAATTGGATTATCCCAACGGCGGTTGAAGAGGCGCGGTTTGACCCAGATGCCCAGGGCGATGAGGACCAGGGCGGTATACAGGCCGGTGAACAGGCTGAGCTGCAGACCGGTCAGCAGCCCCACCAGCAATGGAGGCAGCAGCGCAAGGAATATCCCGGCAATCGGGATCAGGCAGGCCAGCGCGGCGGCCAGCGCCAGCAGTATTGGGTATGGGGAACCGAGGGCCCAGTATCCGAGACCCAACACCAATCCCGCCAGCAAACTGTGGAGCATCTGGCTGCGCAAGTAAGCGCCCAGGTCAGGCTCAATGGTGCGCCAGATATCCCGGGCCTGTTTGCGCTGTTCGGATGGCAGCAGCGATAACCACAAACGTTCAAAATGGGCTTTGTTAATGATCCAATACAGACTGAGAAACAGGATAACGAGTATGTCACTCAGCAAACCGGCAAGACTCTGCGCGAAACCGAGCATGGCTGGCAGGACAAGCTCGCCCTGCTCGCCGGTGAGCGCGGTGAAGAGCTTGCTGGGCGGGGGCAGCTGCCCGGCAAGGGCGTACTGGAACAAGGTGCCGTACAGCCAGGGTGGCAACTGCCACTCATCCTGTACAGAAACTGTTCGGGCCAGGGATTGAATCTCTTCGATTGCGGTTTTGCCGATTAGAAAGAGGCCAAAACAGAAAAGTGCCATAATTAACACGTAGAGCAATATCCAGGCAGCGCGCACCCAAAGGCCCCGCCCGACCAGGCGGCTGACCAGGGGGCGCAGGGTGGCTGCGACCATGAGCGAGATTAACAGGTAAACAAGCACGACGCGGAACTGCCAGACAACCAGCAACGCCAGCAGGGTGACCATAATAGCAACGCCGATGCGCACAAACTGCCTGGTCATTGGTCACCTGAAGGGGTCACCTGGGCCAGCAGCGCATCCAGGTCGGTAGTAATGGCTTCAATCTCATCCATAACATGGTCAATATCCTGGATCATGCGGGTTGAGCCGTGTTTCTTGTTGCGCGCCTGTTTGCGCAGGTCCTGGGCTAGACCCTGGGCTTCGTAGCGCAAGCGGCTGGCATAATCACGGCCGGGCGCAATTTCGGCATCCTTGTTTTCGGGATGAAAAACGTAACGGTCGAGCAAAAGTTGAATGATGGCCGCGATGGGGATGGCCATGACCGCGCCCATTACGCCGAACAGGAAGCTAAAAGAAAAAATCGCCAGGATGGAGACGAAGGGGTTAACTCCTACGGCCTTATCCATGACGCGCGGCACCAGGAAACTATTTTCCAACTGCTGGATGATGATCGAGGCAACGATTACCCACACAAACTGGACGGGCGACATGGACAGGGCGATGACAGCCGCCGGGATCATGCCGAGCAGAGGCCCAACCATGGGGACGGCTTCGAGGACGCCGGCCACGAGCGCCAGCACAAACGGGTTGGGTAAACCAATCAGCAGATAGGCAACCAGGGCCATGACACCGATGACCAGGCAAAGAAAGGCCTGCCCGACAATGTACCCCCCTACCTTTTTTTCCATGGCGGCCACTAGCTCGGCGATACTTGCGCGCTGATTTTTGGGAGTCAGCAACAGCATTGAATGAATGGCGTTCGGGCCATGAAGCGTCCAGTGAAAGGAGAGCAGCAGAACAGCAGTCACCGTAAAAATGCTGCCGGCCGCCGAAGTGATATAGCCGAATACCTGCCCGGCAGAATCCAGCATCTGACCGGCAATACCGCCCGGGTCATATTGGCCGCTTACCAGCGCTTTCCCTGGCATGGCGAGGTTGAGACTGTCTGGGAGAAAGGCGGTTAGCTGCCCCACAAACTGGTTGCTGCCTGCCATCATCCAGTTGCGAAAGATCGTGTAATAGCCCGGGAGCAGATCGATGATCTTGCCGCTTTGATCGGCGATCAACGGAACGACCATGACCACGAACCCGACCAACAGGGCCAGCATGACGATGTAAACAAAAATGGCCGCCTGCATGCGGTGTATGCCGCGTGCATCCAGCCAGACCACGAGCGGCCGGATGACCGTGCCCAATACAATGGCGATGAAGAGCAGGAATATCACCTGGCTGAATTGATACAGAAGCCAGAAGCAAAAGACGACAGAGGCCAGCACGAGAGTCGCCCAGACGACCCGTCTGAAGGTCCATTCTTCAAGCTGTGGAGATGGAAGAATACTCATGGCTTATTTCGCCTGATCCTTGCCTGGCGCATCCTGTGAGCGGGATATTAACTCCAGCCCTTGAAGGCCCAGGCCAAGCTGACTGATCAGGAACCAGATGAGCACAAAGCTCAGGCCCCAGGTGATGGCCGTCATCCAACCGGGGGCGGCGAGTTGGGTCCCTTCAACGCGTTCCTTGAGGCTGGTGGTCACGGTTTGATACTGTTCGACGACAACCTGGGCGCTGGCCAGGCTGCTGCTTATCTCACGGGTGGTGGCGGAGATGTTGGTCAGCTCGGTTTCCACAACTGCCAGGTTGGTCTTGCCAGTGACCAGGCTGGTGTGGATGGTTGCCAGCGAGGGTGAGAGCGAATCCATGCTTTTTGAAACCTGGGCCAGGGATGTGTGCAGCGGCACGGCTGGTTTGTAGGGTGACACGGGTGAAAAAGGAACGCTGCTGAGGAGCGCCAGCGCGTTGTCGATTAGCAGCGCACTGCTCTGGGCAGAGGCGAGCGAGGTCTGGGTGGCCGCAACGGAGGCCGGGAAGTCTTTGCCGGTGAGTGTGGTGAGGGAATCGAGCATGGGATTGGTGTCGTGGATGGCGACGGCCAGGGCCCGGGTGGTGGTTTGCAGCGAGGCGACATCCACCGTGACGGTCTTCAGCACCTGGGCAACCACGCCGAGACCATCCTGGGTGGTGCCAAGCGCTTGATCAAACAAGGCCAGGTTATCAGCGACGGTCTGTGTCACTACAGGTCGGTAGCGCCATAATTCGATCAGGCCAACCAGGCTAAAAATTACCCCGACCACGGCGGTAATGACGAAAACAAAGCCAAACACTCTTTTTGGTAGCATGGGCACATCCTGGTCAGTTTGAACTTGCTGCAATTGCGGTGAAAGCGCCGGGTTGCCGGGGTTAAAGCGCTTATATGGATTGGGGCGACAGTGCCCCGGCATCCTGGCTTTCTGTATTCGTGTGTTTTTCAGCGGCATTCACGCTATGCGAGGTGCTTTGCTTGCCGGTCATGGGCGGGGTGGTTTTGATTGCATCCACCGGCCAGTTGAGCGCCGGTCCCTGGCCAACAATGACATTGATGGCGCGCGGCAGCACTTCAAAATTCAGGATGGTCGGGCCGAGATGCTGATCCTTGTCCCGTGCTGGAACCGGGACGAGCCCGTCGGCAACTTCGGCTATCTCTTCGCGCGAGCGGATGTGGACGCGGCGCGTGCGGTAGAAGCGCACGTTTGGATTGTCGACCCGGCGACTCTTGAGTGTCTTTTCAAAGTGGCTGGCCAGTTCAACCACGTTCATGCCATCGTAGATGGCGACATCCAACAAGCCGTCATCCATCCTGGCTTCCGGGGCGATCATGTTATTCAGGGCGTAGAGCGGGGCATTCGAGACGGTTACGAGCTGCGAGTTGACCATGATCTTTTCACCGTTGTCGAGCTCAATTTCCACCGGTCCCGGTTTTTGGGCAAACAGCTTGCGCAGCAAGGATGGGAGTTTACCCCAGCGCCCTTTCTTGACAACCTGCCCAACCGGCAGGACAATTGCCAGACCCAGCCCGGCGGTCTCGAGGAAATAGGTATGCTTGCTTTTGCCATTGGCGCGGATGCTGCCCACATCGATCTGGCGGGTGAGGCCTGTTCCGAGGAGTGCGCAAGCCTGTTCGATATCCAGCGGGATGCCCAGCTCGCGGGCCAGATTGTTCATGGTACCGGCGGGAATGATGCCGAGCGTAACGCGGCTGCCCACCAGGGTGAGGGCTACATCTTCAATGGTGCCATCGCCGCCCACGGCAATCACCAGGGATTCTTCGTTATCAATGGCCTCGCGCACCCACTGGCGGACGGCTCTGCCGGAGGTTTTCAGGTAGACTTCGGCCTGAATTCCGTGCGCGCGCAGCATGGCAACCAGCCTTTCGGGCGAGCCGACCTGCGCGGCAAACGTTCCGCCCTTGGGGTTGATGATCAGCCGGGCAGGCCGCAAACCATGCGCAAATTGGGCGAGCGGTTCGCCGCCCGGGTTGCGCAGTCCGTGCAGGTGCTGTTCCAGTTTGGCTGCTTTGGATTCCAGGCTCTGCATTTTGCGGCTGGAATTTTCCAGCCTGGCGCGCTGGCCGCCAATATGCCTTACCGATTTGGTCTGTTCGGCCTGCAAACGATGCAGGGCCTTATTTGTCTGTTTGATCTGTTTTCGTTCGGATACCATTCAAAACTCCTTGCCCGGTGCGATTGCTTGACCACCGAAACCGGCGTTATAGGGGCCGGATGTTGTGCGGGACAAAAATCCCAGCATGGTTTATTCGTCTGACTCGTGTGCCCTGGATTGCCATCTCTGGTAGGCGGCCTCAATTTCATCCGCTGTATGGGTGTCACAGGCAACTATTGGCTGGTGTTCAGCGTTTCCCGTGCCAGATCGTAACGCGTGCCCGCCATGGCTGGTCACGGTAAAATCCAGCAGTTTGTCTTCGTGGGTATACACCGCCAACACATCGAATAATTTGCCACATACGATGCAGCCGTGTCTCTGAACCATATTTTTGTTTTCGGACATGCAGACCTCCATATGCGAAACGGGAGCATCCATAGCGGGAGCGGATTGGACCCGGCTGAGTGCATCATGAATTCAGCTTACATCAAACGCGCTGCGGCAGCATCCATCAGGGGGGGAGTGTTTATCTCCGCCGGTTGGGGGAGATGAACAGGCAGGTATTCGCCGTTTTAAATGGTTTTTGGGGAAATAAAAATCTGGTCATTGCCGGATTGTTTGGCGGCATATAAGGCCGCATCTGCTATACGAATTAATTCACGAGCCACAAAGCTATGATCTTTGGCCGCCGTGAGACCGATGGAGACGGTTGTAGGGTTATGAGGTTTTTCACCATAGTGGATGACCTGTTCCTTAATTAATATGCGAATTTGGTCGAGGCGTTGGCGGTTGTCTTCCAGGGATGAATCGGGCAACACGAGCAAGAACTCATCGCCGCCATAACGGCATAAAATATCGGTTTTGCGCAGGTGGTCGCGCAGGATACGTGCTACTTCACGCAAGACCACATCGCCTGCCTCGTGCCCAAAGGTGTCATTTACCTGTTTAAAACCATCCAGATCAATCATCGCCACACATAATTGGGTTTTCTGGCGCTGGGATCTATACAACTCATGTTCCAGGTTTTCTTCCAGGTAGCGCCGGTTATACAACCCGGTCAACGGGTCGCGGATGGCTTGTTCGCGCAGCTCTTCGCGCAGCTTTATGTTGGATAGAGAGAGTTTTATTGCTTCGCTTACGGTCACAGCCAGTTGTCGCTGGCTTATGGAATATTCGCTTTTAAGATTGCCAACCAATGATAACAATCCCAGGGTTTCACCCTGTACCATTAGCGGCAGGCACAACGTGCCAGCTGTGGGTGTCAGGTCAAAATGCTTGCAAAGCAAGTCATGGTCCGGGTCAATGACCTCGTGGATCTGACCGCGACGCATGGCCCAGCAATCTTTTAATGGGAAAGCCATTTTTATAATGGCTTTATCACCCCAGGTTGCGACTGTCTCCATTTGCTGGCTGAGTGGGACCAGGACCGCCAACCCGCCATTTTGGCCGCTGAATAAATCCCGCGCTATGATGGCGATCACCTGATAGGCCTCTGTGACGTTGGTACAGGATTGCAGCAAATCATTCATGCGGATAAGCAGATTCATTTCCCTATCGCGGCTTTGCAATTCATCGACCAGGGTCTGGAGCTCGGAATTTGCTTTAAGCGCCTCTTTTTCTGCGACCTTGCGCGCGGTAATGTCGCGAATATTGCATTGGATCACTTTTTCAATGCCTACCAGATAGATATTGCTGACGAACTCGACCTGGATGAGCCTGCCGTTTTTTGTTTTGAGGGGTAGATCATCATAACGAATGTATTCATTTTTCTGCAGGGCTTCAAAAGCACTCTGACTGGCTTCGACATCTTTCGTCGCGCCCACTTCCCAGAGCTTTTTTTTCACAAACTCCTCGCGCGAATAGCCCAACATTTTTATCAAAAACGGGTTGACATCCTCGATCAAACCGGTTTCAGCGTCCAGGATTAAAATCCCATCCTGGGCCGTCTCAAACAGGCGGCGATAACGAAGCTCTGAATCCTTTAGCTTTTGCATGATTGGTACCTTTATTCTTCTGGCCGAATTGTGTTTGGCTTTAAGATGGCTGGCCTGTTTCTCCCGCGAGCGCGGCGGCAATGATCAGCATGGCTGCAATGCAACCAGGAAAGCCGCGATGCTGGGCGATGGGCATGGTTTAAAACCAGTTTGTTATTGTCTGGGCAGGCGACCGCGGCGGTATGCGCGCAATCCGATGATCAAAGCCGCTGTACTGAGGCCGGTCACAATCACAATGCTCCAGGGGAATTCCTGGCTGCGAATGGGCGCGCCGCCGGTGTTCGGCAGGCCGCTGACTGAGGGGGCCGGGGTCTTCCTTGACCTGGTCACCGCTGTAGCCTCTTCTGTGGCTGCGGGCAGCGCGCAACTCGGGCCAGTGATCGTATTGTTGATCAGGGTTACATCGCCATTAATGACCAGAGCGCGACCGTCAAGGGTGACACTGTCGCCAAAATGAATGCCTGTGCCCGCGATGATTGTGCCCACAAACGAACTGCCGTTGATCGTCGTCAGGCTTTGAACACGCCAGTACACATCGCAAGCCCGGGCACCATTGATCAGGCTGACTGAGCCGGATGAGACGAAATCGCTGGAGGATCTGAAGATGTATATGCCCGGCCCGTCAAGGGTCAACACACCACCGTTCAGCCGTCCCGCGCCGATGTCATATACGCCGGGCACGAGTGTGAGGCCGTCAAGCGCCGGGCCCTGGTTGGATGTCGACGGTTGGCCTTCCAGGTTAAGCGCGGCAGAGGTGGTATCTGCGAGTACTCCCGCAGCCACGCCGTCACAAAAGTGCGCAGCGCCACCAATGGTAAGTCCTACCGGGATTATGCAGCTTGGCCCCGGAAAAACATCCACATCCCGGTTGGTGCTGCTCGTGCCGCTATTCGTGACGCCCGTGGTTGCCAGGATTGAAGCTGCCGCCGCGGTGCCCAACGGGGGTTCGGTAGCCAGAAGCTGCCGCGCGAGGACATTGATGGATGAACCTGCCAGTAAAAGTGATATCAGCAGAACAATGGAAATTGTAACATTTTGTAATTTACGCATTTTGGCCTCCCGCCAACCTTCCGCAAGAAAGGGATCCTGCGAAACCGTTCAATCATCCAGTGAGCTTTAAGACGTTAATACTTGCCAAGAACAAAGGATTGGCAATATTAGATCTCTTGCATAAGTCCGCTCTGGGCTAAAGCCCTGAGCTATGAAAAGCGCCCCATGAATGGGGCTTTAATACAATTAGCAGTATTGCAAGGTCAGGATTTGACAATCATCGGTCGGAGAGGTTTTGTCTCCGCCATTTGGGGGAGAGCGCCTGATCAGACGAACAGCTTGTTTCTGAGGGCCAGGGTGACCGCCTCGGTGCGGCTGGCGACGCCCAGTTTGGAGAGCACTTTGCTGACGTGCGACTTGATGGTGGATGGACTGACGGTAAGCCTGCCGGCGATCTGTGTATTGTTAAGACCCTCGACCATGAGCAACAGTACTTCGCGTTC
>JBBRWF010000007.1:0-22371 GCA_038249405.1 Anaerolineales bacterium | reverse complement strand
GTGCGTAAAAATTTCGGTAAAGGCGCAGCCATTACTCAGGTTATTAAAGGCGACCCAGCCGCAATCGGTATCGATGCCGATCTTGCCAATCGCCCACAGATAGGTGGCTTCCACCAGTCTGCGCGAGTGGTCTGCCCGCCACTGCGGGTTGGATGAGTCGCCAAACATGACATAAAAACCATCCTTAAAGCGGCTGGCAGGATTAATACGCGTAGTGATGGAGCAGGCAGGGTCGTAAGTCAGGCTGCCATCTGGGTTGCGGCGTGAGGCATCCAACTGCATCACGTCCCATATGCTCCACCTGACTTCGCGCTGGCTGATATTACGGAAACTGAGGTGGACATCCACCCGGCTGGAACCAGCATAAATAGTGAATCGGCGGGTGATCTGCACCCCGCTGCGCGGGTCTTCCGGGCTGGTCATTTCTACCCAGGCAGAGAGCGTATCGCAACCATAGTTGGCTTGATAGCGACCGGTATCCAGAACAGGGTCAGGCGGCCCATGCCATTGGTCGTCTGTATCCCAGCCTTGCGGCGATGGCCAGGTCTTATCCCCGCCATAATTTTTCCAGGCTGCCAGCGAGCCATCCCCCTGATTTTCTTCTGCACTAAAAAGCTTACCCGCAAGCTCATTGTCAACGTAAATAAAATGTGCATCACCCAGATCGTAGGCCATGATCCGCCCACCGATCTCCGGCACCGCCACCAGGCGAATCGTGCCATTTTGCACCTCAATCGCGTTCCAACCGCGAAAGGTTGTTTTTTTCAAAGAACATTCGCTCATAAAGACCTCAGGCCACGAATAAAAGGAAGGGGTCAATACGCCATTTCACGCGCGTGACCCGTAGCCAGTGACATAATTTCAGATTCGCTGGCTTCATTCTGATCCAGAATGCCCATCAGGTGACCTTCGTGCATCACCGCCACCCGGTCAGACATGGCCATGATCTCAGGTAGTTCTGAAGATATTAGAATGATACCAATGCCTGACTCAGCC
Organism: Anaerolineales bacterium; assembly: GCA_038249405.1. Taxonomy (GTDB): domain Bacteria; phylum Chloroflexota; class Anaerolineae; order Anaerolineales; family Villigracilaceae; genus UBA5195. The sequence continues at coordinate 21,375 of JBBRWF010000007.1, read as the reverse complement.
AGGTCACGCATCAACTTATAAATCTCTGCCTTTGCGCCGATATCCACACCGTGGGTCGGCTCATCCAGGATCAAAATACGCGGATTGGTGGCCAGCCAGCGCGCCAGTACAGTTTTTTGCTGGTTACCACCACTCAGGCTGCGTACAGGCGCATGGACACTCGACAATTTAATGCTGAGTTTTTTCACAAAACTTTCTGCAGTCTGGGTTTCTTCATTCCCACGAATAAAGCCACCTGATGCCATTTGTGGCAGCTTGGCCATTGAAACATTGTAAAGAATGGACATATCCATAAACAGCGACAGAACCTTGCGATCTTCCTGCACCATCGCCAGACCGGCCTTAATCGCATCTGTAGGAAGATTAAAACGGACCGATTTCCCGTCGATGAGAAGTTTCCCGGTCTTGATCGGGTCGGCACCGAATATCGCCCGTGCCACCTCACTCCGCCCCGCCCCCACCAGACCAGCAAAACCCAGAATCTCACCACGATTTAGCTGAAAACTGACATCCGCAAAGCGCTCCCCTGAAAGATGCTCAACCTGAAGAAGGGCAATATCAGTACGGCTGCCTTTGCCCTCCCTTTGGATGAGTACCTGGCGGCCTACCATCATTTCGATAATCGATGCCACTGTCGCTTCCGCTTTATTAACCGTTCCAACATAATGACCATCACGCAATACGCTAATACGGTCAGAAATCCGCAGTACTTCGTTAATCTTATGTGACACATAGATCACAGCGACATTATTCGCTTGAAGGCGGTTGATAACATTAAACAATAATTCAGTCTCAGATTCGCTCAAGGATGAATTCGGCTCATCCATGATTATCAGGCTGGCATCCATTGAAACAGCCTTTGCGATTTCAACAAGCTGGCGTTGAGAAATGGACAGGTCCCTCGCCAACGTGTAGGGATCAATATCCAGACCAACCAGGGATAGGTACTCTCTGGTCTTATTCTCCAAATTGCTCCAGGAGATAAACCCATTCTTGGCTTTCATTCTGCCGATAAACATGTTGTCAATCACATTCAACGATGGCAGCATGGCTAATTCCTGGTGAATAATAGCAATCCCGGCGTGCAGGGATTGCACCGGATTGGAAAAAGCAACCGGCCGTCCCTGATAGATTACTTCTCCTTGATCGCACTCAATAATGCCCCCCAGAACATTCATAAGCGTGGATTTGCCAGCACCATTTTCGCCTACCAGCGCGTGAACTTCACCATAACGTACTTGCAAGTCCACATTCTCAAGAGCCTGAATGCCGCCAAAGCGCTTGGAAAGATTTTTTATCTCCAGAATAAATTCGCCAGCAGAATTTTTTGACATACTCTTTACTCCAGTTGTTCCTGTTATTGGTTCAAGAAGGCCTGTGAATTTTGTTCCCAAAACTTATTCAAACAAAAACAGGGGGTTGGGGCAGCCAATTTTCTGGCTGCCCCAACTTGAAAACCGTAATTTCTAGGGAGCTTTCCAATACTGGTCGATATTGTCCTTGGTGACAACATCAGATTTGGTGACCATGCGGCCGCACTCGGGAGAAACGCCACCAACGATCATGTTGAAGAGGCGGATGGCGGCATCATGTCCCTGAGCGAAGGGGTCTTGACCGATGGTGCCATAAATGACACCCTTCTTGACATAGGCCATGGTCTCATCTACGAAGTCGAAGGAAACCACCTGCACCTTGCCAGCCTTGCCAGCTTTGTCAACGGCTTCGGCAGCGCCGAATGGGCCGCCAGCGGTGACATAGATGCCGACCAAATCAGGGTTGGCATTCATGAAGTCATTGGCCTGGGTAAAGGCCACATCGCCCTTGTCCTGGTTTTCAGCGGTGCCAACAACGGTGATTTCGGGGTTGTTCTTCTTCAGGAAGTCAATGAAACCATTGCGGCGCAGTTCGTGTGCTTCAACAGCCAGGAAGCCGGTGATGATGGCAACCTTGCCCTTGCCACCCACGGCCTTCGCCATGGCGGCGCCAGCAGCTTCGCCCTGCTTGTACAGGTCAGCACCCACGAAGAACGCGCGGCCATTCTTGGTAGCGGTTTCAGAGTTGAAGGTCGCAACCGGAATGCCAGTTGCAACGGCCTTGTCGATAAAGGGCGCTACGCCAGCTTCACCCGCGATGGTCGCGATGGCGTCATACTGCTGCACCATGGCGGCTTCAATGCCGGGGCCAAATACATCACCAGTATGCTGTTCACCAGGAACGATCCAGTCAACGGTCACGCCGTAAGGCTTGAGTTCTTCAGCAGCCTTCATCGCGCCTTCTTTGACCGGGATCCAGAACGGGTTATTTTCCAGGCCCAGGATGGCAATCTTCATCGGTTTGCCAGGCTGTTTGTCAACAGGTTTGACGGTTGCTTCGTCAGCGGGCGTGCAGGCTGAGTCAAATGCAGGCAATGTCATCGCCGCAGGAGCCATGGTCGCCGCAGGCGCTTGAGCAGCGGGCGCTTCGGTTGGAGCTGGCGTTGCCGTTTGACAGGCAGACAGTATCATCGAGAAAACCACGAGCACTGACAGAAATAGCATGGTACGTTTTTGGTTCATCTTCGTTCTCCTTTTTATGGGTTGTTTGGATCAGACTACTTGAACGTAAGCGATAACAGGCATCATATTTTTTGTTTGCAGGGTAATTACCTCCTTGGTAATTAGAAAGGGGCCGCCATTCGTTAATCAGCTACTGCGTTTGCGCAGGCGGTCAGTTGCAACTGCGAGGATGATGACAACACCAATGGTGACAGTTTGCCAGTGGATGGGTATGTGTAATAAAACAAAAGCGTTTCTAACCAGGGCCATAATGGCAGCGCCAATAACGGCCCCGTAAATCGTGCCTTCGCCGCCAGACAGGCTGGTTCCGCCGATGATGACTGCCGCGATCACGTCCAGTTCGTTACCCACACCCAGGTTGGTAGCCGCCGTGGAAAGCAAACCGGCATTCATGATCCCTGCGTAAGCGCACAATGCGCCCGCCAGGGTGTAAACAAACAGCCGCACAAAATCGACATTCACACCCGCCAGGCGTGCAGCCTGTTCATTACTGCCCACTGCGTAAATTTGGCGGCCAAGTACGGTAAAGCGCAGGAAAATCGAGGCGATTACAACCATGACGGTCATCTCGATCACTGGGAAAGGGAATTGCATCGCGCCTATCACACCCGCTCCCAGGTAGTTCACCCCAGCGTCACGCATGGGAATATTGCTAGCAACTGTGCCCTGCAGCCCAGTAGCCAGCAGGTAAGTGATGCCGCGCGCCACACTGAGCATACCCAGTGTGGTGATGAATGGGTTGATTTTTATCTTTGTGATGATCAACCCGTTGGTCAGGCCCATCAGGATTCCCAGGCCAACCCCTCCCAGCACCGATATCCAGGGATTGACGCCGTAATAAGACATCAAGCGGGCGGTGAACATAGCTCCGGCCGCCAACATCGAACCCACACTCAGGTCAATGCCGCCAGTCACAATGATCATGGTCATACCGATCGACATAATTCCGATGGTTGAAATGCTGCGCAGAACATTGAAAATGTTCTGGCTTGTAAAAAAATAGGGGCTCAGGAATGACATAAGGATGGCCAAAACGACCAGGGCGAGCATTACACCCATTTCCTTTGTCGCTAACACCCGCTGGAGTGCGCGGCGGTTGTTGGCAGAACTTTCAGAAGCGGTAACAATTTTTTCCTGTTGCATAAATAGATCTCCTGGAAAAGGGGTATCTTGATAAGGCCCGTTTAATAGGCTGAGTACATCGAAAAAAGCGGTTCACGGATAACATCATCCAGAACCAGGGCAACTGCGCCCATTACGCAAGAATCCAGCCCCAGGCTGGATGGAATCACACTCACTTTTTCAAGCAATGGCGGCAGGACACGCATCTGAAGCGACTCGCGGATGGCATTAATGATCCACGGGCTGGCCAGACTGAGCGCGCCACCCATAATGACCAGCTCGGGATTAAAAATATTGATCAAGTTCGAAATACCCACCCCCAGATCGACACCCACTTCATGTAAAGCGGTAAGCGCCACATTGTCATTTCTTTTGGCAGCTTCTGCAACCAGCCCTACAGTGATCTTTTGCAAATCACCCTCAACCAATTTGGGGATGATGCTGGTTGCTCCAGCCGCAATGGTCTGGCGAATGCGGCGAACAATGGCACGCGGGCCAACGTAAGTCTCCCAACAACCGTTTGAACCACAGCCACAGGCTTCACCCCCGGCGTAAATGGTGGTATGCCCGATCTCTCCTGCAAAACCATTGCTTCCTTTAAATAGCTGGCCGCCAATCATAATGCCGCCGCCCAGGCCAACTCCTGTACTCATATAAATAAAGTCACTTTTGCCGTGCGCAGCCCCAAAGAAGTATTCCCCCAGCGCAGCACTGTTGGCCTCATTCTCAATAAAAACCGGAGTGTTAAAACGCTGCGTCCACATTAAACGCAGTGGAATATTGTTCATTTTAATATTTGGAGCAAAAACTAATTTACCCTGGCTCTGATCTACCAGCCCTGGTACGCCCACGCCAATGTCCAGTAAAGGCAAGCCTTGTTCTTTTCCGAATAAGATTGCTTCAGCAATTAGTTTTTCCGCATGCTCGATAATTTCAATCTGTGTGGATCCTTCAGCCATTGGAATACGTTGACGCCAGAGTATGTCTGCTACAAAATTTGTCAGGATAATACTGATAAATTCCACCCCAATTTCAATTCCCACTGCACATCCACCGCTCGGGCTAAACTGCAAAAGCATTCCAGGGCGACCAATCTTCGGGTCCTGCAGGTTGGTTTCCTGAATATAACCTCGCTCAATCAACTCGCCAACAATGCTGGAAACCGTGCTGCGGTTCAATCCCGTGCGTGCAGAAACTTCAGCCCGCGAGAGTGGCGCATCAAGACGAATGCGATCCATCACAGTCCGGGTATTGACGCGGCGAACGAAGTTTTGATCTGCAGTGACCTGTCGATTCATCAGTAATCCTACAATGATTTACTTTGTTGGTCGAACAAACTATCTCGCGAGGAATAGTTTATCCCAGTTACGATGCCACGGAGTACTGCATGGGACATAATTTGACACGATTAGGACATTCTTTCACAAACGGGTTGGGCCGTCGCAAGCTAAAAAACAACAATAAACCAGGTAAATTGCAGTCTCGATCGAAAAGGTCGTGCAATGGAACAAAACAACCTGAACTTGAATAAAGTTCAGGTTGCCGGAGCAGCTTTTTAGCTTACTCGTTCGAAGATCGTTCTCCGCGTAGATAGGCACCTGGCGAAACCCCCACCTCTTGCCGAAATACACGCCCAAAATAATTCATTCTGGAAAAACCGGAAGCCAGCGCAACTTCTGCAATACTGTGAGTTCCCTTTTCGAGCAATATCTTTGCCTGGCGCACGCGATAGCGGTTCAAATAGGTCATGATTGGCATGCCGGTTTCTTCGTTAAAACAGCGATTAAGGTGCCGCTCGCTGAGCCCGATATATTGCGCAAGTTGTTCGCGGCTGATCTGCTCGGCAAAATGTTCATGAATATAGGCCATTGCCTGGCGTATCACGCGCCTCGTCTCGCTCCCCAAATGTTTACTGCGCGACAGAGTTGATTCAACCTGAGCCAGCACCTCGTCCTTGCTAAAAAGGCCTTTGCTCAATACAGCTGTTACGCCTCGCTGGAGGCGCGACATGTCGGCCGTGGTAAGCATTTGCGCTGTCAATATGATCACAGGAATATTGCGTAGATGTTCACTGGCGCGCATGAATTCCAAAACACCAAAACCGTCAATTTCCGGCATCATCAAATCCAGTAAGACGAGATCAGGTGTTTCCTTTTGCATCATTTCCAGGGCTTCACGGCCATTATGGGCTTTAATTACAGTACAGTTCGCCAGACGAGACTCGATGATCCGGGCATGCAAATTCAAAATATGTTGATCGTCATCTACGATCATGATGGTTTTTGAAGATGCTCCATCTTTTTGTTGCACCCCTTGCCGTTCGAGCGCTTGAACAAGCTCACTCCTTTTGACCGGCTTGGTAAGATAATCCAATTCAAGAATGGCACCCCGGTTCTTATCATCAGAAAGCGAATAAAAAACCACGGGGACATCCTGCGTGACCGGATTTTGCTTTAACAACTTGATCAACTCCCAGCCTTTGTCATCCTCCGGCTGCGTATCGATCACCAGCGCGCCCGGCGGATCCAGCGCAACCTGGGAAAACCAGTCCGGATGGCTCGCAATGGACAGATGGTCAACTTCAAATCCGCGCTTCGATAAATACTCAAGCAGCTGGAGACCATCTCCTTGCGACTCGGACAAGACCAGAACTGTCTGGGCGCGCTTTTCCAGTTTCACACCGGCCTCAGCATGGACTGCCATGACTGGCAATGTAAAGGTAAAAGTTGAACCTCCACCATCCTCCCCGGATGACCGGGCTGCTATCCTGCCGCCATGGAGTTCCACCAACCTGCGGGTGATGGCAAGCCCAAGACCCATGCCGCCATAACCGCGCCGGGTAGTACGCTCCGATTGTTGAAATTCGTCAAATATTTTATCCAGTTCATTTTTGGGAATGCCAATACCTGTATCACTTACCGTGATGGTCACCTCTTTATCCACAACAGCCACGCTCAGAGTCACGGCGCCATGGTGGGTAAATTTGGAAGCATTGCTGACAAGATTCAGAATAATCTGCTTTAAGCGGGTTCGATCGGCCCACACAATTGGAAGATTAGGCGCAAAATCAACCTTCCAGGTCAATCCTTTCTCACGCACAATAGCTTCACTTAAGAGCATGGTTTCTTGAATAATTGTCTCCAGACTGAGCGGCTCACAATTTAAATGCAATTCTCCAGCCTGGCTGCTTGCCAGATCAAGCACATCGCTAATCAAGCGTGCAAGGTGCTGAGCGCTTGTGCGAATGCTCTTCAAATCCCGGTGGTAAGATTCCGGCAAGGCTGTCAGGGTTTGTCCATCCTCTGCCAGCATCATCTCGATCATTCCAACAATCAACGTTAACGGCGTACGCAGCTCGTGACTGACGGTAGCCAAAAAGCGGCTTTTCAAAGAGTTGGCCTGTTCTGCCAACTGCATACCATCCTCAGCAACCCGCCTCGCCTGCACTGCTTCAGTATATAGTTCGATATTGTGCTCGGCCAGGCGTGTGCGCTTGAGAGCCCCGCTGATTTGTCCACGCAAGATCTCATAAATTTCCTCATGATCGGAATCCGCATCCAACAAAGCAAATCCAAGTTGATCATTTCTGAAGTAAAGTGGCTCAACAACGAAGCTATAAGGGTGATCTTCTGCGAGGATATCAGCTGGAACCAGATCACGGGAGGGGAAACTTTCTATTGAAGCATCAAGCTTAATCCTTCCGCGTTCATCATACGCCATCACCAAACGCGACCATGCGATGGGAACCTCAGGATCGTTATAAAGTGAAATATAACATCTAGCGATATTCAATAGAGGCAGTGCTTTTTCCAACATATCAAGCAACTCACGGCCATCAATCGTTGCGCTCAATTGTTGGTTAATATCGCTTAATACCTGGGATTGTTGTTCCGCTTGCAATCTTTGGAGAGCCTGAACCCGCTGAGACGTCTCTCCAATCAACACTCGCGCCTGCTGAAATAAATTCTCTGCACTTCGCAGGGATTCGGCATCAATTAGATTAATGATGTGATAGCGCAAAACAGAAATGGCTGCATGCCATTTGGAAGTTGCCCCATTTGCTGCTGTGCATTTTCGCAGAACATCAGAAAAATGGGGTAAAAATGACCTGGAACGCCCTCTCACATCGTCAATAAATGTATCGTAGACCTGCCCAGCCATGATTAAATTTTGCCGGGTAGGCTCCAATTCAAGCGGTATTAACATTGCAGACAGGATGGTATTGCGTGGTAATTCAACCATATCAAAATCTGAAATGGGGTTTGGTTCCACGGCAGCCTGTATAACCAGCGGATCAGGACAACCGCAGGATTGGCGAACCAATAGTTGCGTTGGCAAAACTACATTTTCTGGTACCGTATGACCGGCCAGTAGATCCAACACCATTTCAGCGGCCTTGGCTCCCTGCTCATAGAAATGTAAAGGCCCGGTGGTTAATGGAGGAGTAATAACACGACCCTGAAGTTCATCGTTTAATCCAGCGACGGAAACATCTTCGGGAACGCGAACACCCCGCCCTTGCAATGCCTTCATGGCAGCGATTGCCATATTATCACTGGCGGCAACCAGGGCATCAAAACTGGCGTGACGCCCATCGATTAATTCATCCAGCGCAGCCTTGCCCCCGCTTTCTTTAAATCCACCAAACGCAACCAGGCTGGGATCCACAGGAATTCCATTTTCTTCAAGTACATCTTTATACGCATGGTATCGTTCTTCCGCTTCCTGGTGATGTTCCGGGCCACGGATAAAAGCTATCCGGGTACGCCCATGCACATCCACGATGTGTGAGATTACATTACGCATGCCGTGGTAATTATCAACAGCCACGCAAGGAATCCCGTCAATATGCACGCCCACTGTCACAATTGGCAGCCCCCGATAACGATCACAAAAGGACCGCACATCATCCATATCGACATGGAACGTCAACCCCGCCAGCCAAATCACCAATCCATCAATAATTTGAGTATCTATCAAATCATAAAGCACATTGGCCTGTGATTCAAAACCATGTGGAGAACCAATTGGCTTGCCCGGAAAGCAAATCAAATTGGCATCACGCTGCTGGGTAATATTTGCAACACCAGACCAGACAAAATGGCCAACAGGGTCACCCCCACCAGAAGTCAATAAACCCAGTGTGGGACGATTGTTCGAAAAGTAGCCATGTTTTTTCATCATAATTTAGCTCGCGCGTTATTCCGAGTGGTTATTAACGACAATCCAGCGCTTGGCCGGTAGTGTATCGATTTTAGCATTTATTTGATACCACATATCAAAGATGGGTTATTGAATGGGTGAACCATTGGAAAGGTGGCTCTTCCTCGCCGTCGTGCAAATCCCCCAGATACTCTTCTTCAAATCAAACTCATCAGCCAGATAGGAAATTGTCTGCATGCTTCAGTGTGCTAACAGAAAATTTCCAACCCATCTATTTTTTAGCATTGACGACCCAGGCGAGATTCGGGGCCGCTTTGCTAAATTTAAGTCAACAACAACAGTTTTGCAATAACCCGGATATTTTCTCTCATTTCAAACAAAAAACACGCGCGAAAGCGTGTTTTTTGTTTGCACTCCTATCCGTGGATCGTTTTTACTATTATTGGTCTCGAAAAGCCGAGCGAATAGCAAATATTAAAAACCGCTTGTTGCACCGTCAGTTGTTATTTCATAGTCGCCTAAGGAAGTATGTATTTGTAAGGGGTATCTATTTTAAAATTAAAGTTTAATTTATGATACACCGGCGATCCAAACCTTCTACCCACAAGGCGGCTTTCAGGTTTTCCAACCCGCCCTGCCACGGGGGACAGCCATCAAAGTAAAGCGGTTCGATTTTCATTTTCCTGCCAGATATGGGCGAATCATCAGCGCCACGGTTGCACCTTCACCTGCCGCTGAGGCTGCCTGTTTGGTGGAACCGGCACGCACATCACCAGCCGCCAACAGGCCAGGGACGGAGGTCATCAGGGTTTTGCTCATGGCACCTCCATCTCAGTATCTACTGTAGAGCTTGATGAGTTGCTGCTCAAGATCAATAAACCGATGACTGCGGATGTGAACGAACCAAGCAGGATGGCGATTTTGGAGCTTTGTGAAACGGCGCTTTCGCCAAAGGCGAGAATGGTGATGAAGATGGACATCGTGAAGCCAATCCCGCCCAGAAACCCAACCCCAAGCAGGTCTTTGAAGCCCATCTCCTCCGGTAATTTTGCAAACCCAAACCTGATCGCCGCAAGCGCAAACAGGACAATGCCCAGGGGTTTTCCGATCAGCAGCCCGGCAAAAATACCCGCCGTGTTGAATGTCACAATATCACGGAGAAAAATCCCGGAAATCAGGATGCCGGTGTTGGCCAACGCAAAAAGCGGCATAACCAACAGGGCAACTGGTTTATTTAAAAAGTGCTGCAGCTTGTAGGATGGAGTGGAAGTGCTGGCATCCCTGAAAGGAATTGCAAATGCCAGCAGCACGCCAGCGATGGAGGCGTGGACTCCGGATTGGAGCAGCAGGTACCACATCAGAATTCCCAGAAGCAGGTAAGTCGGAAGAGAATTCACTCCACGCCGGTTAAGCAAGAGCAGAAAAGCAAAAACCGCGAACGCCAAAAGCAGATAACTCAGCGAGAACCCATCGGCATAGAAAAATGCAATCACCAGCATGGCCCCCAGGTCATCGATGATCGCAAAAGCAGCCAGAAATACTTTTATGGAAGTGGGTACCTTGTCCCCGAGCAGGGTCAGCGCGCCGAGCGCAAAAGCGATATCCGTTGCCATTGGGATCCCAAAACCGTTTTGGGTTGATTTTCCCAAGTTGAGCGCCAGGTAAATAAGAGCCGGGACCAGCATGCCACCCATGGCGGCAAAAATGGGCAGCGATGCGTTTTTCAGGTCGGAGAGCTCGCCAACATAAATTTCCCGTTCAATTTCGAGCCCAATCAACAGAAAGAAAACCGCCATCAAACCATCGTTGATCCAATGCGAGAGGTCATAGCGCAAGTGCAGGAAGCCAAGATCAAAACCGATTTTTAGATGCCAGAAATCCTGGAATTCTTTTCCAACTGGGGAGTTGGCAACTACGATGGAGGTAATTGCGGCCAGTAGCAGGATGACACCTGATGCGCGTTCGCTTTCGAAAAATTCGAGAAATAGAGTGGTCAGTTTTGTTTTCATAATTGATTTATCTCAGTTAAACTTTATGGACAACTTTGAAACAAGAGGAATAATGACAAGGATAAAAACCCGGGGTACCTAGGCAAGAAAATCAAGTATCAGGCTGTTAAACACGCGCGGATTTTCCAGATTGGCAAGATGGTCTGCGCCAGGAAGGATGTGGGCTTGTGCATGATTAATTTGTTTTCGTAGAAAATCCGCATGCCAAAGCATGCTCAAGGCTTTATTTTCACCAGACAAGATCGGTGAGGAAGCAGGTATCCTGGATAATTCGGCGCCACGATAACTCATAAACATCTCGTAGATCAGGGCCAGTTCACGAGTTTCGAAGGCGCACCTGCAAGTTTCCACATAATCCCGAATCTGCCCGGTCTTCCCAAGCCAATTCTTCCCGCGGATGAGCTTGGCAAGTCCGATACTGATATTCACAAACCGGGCCGCACCCAACAAACGCACCATTGGCGCAAGCATCCTGTCAGATGCTGTTGAGACATGCGTGTTACATAAGAAGATTTTTTTGACTCGCAGCGGGTAGCGAGCAGCAAACTCCTGAACTACCAGTCCTCCAAGGCCAAGCCCGCACAGGTGTGCACAGGAGATTTCCAGGTTATTCAATAATTCCAGCAAATCCTGCCTGAGCAGTTCCACGCTGTATTTGGGGCTGCCTGCTTTGCCAGAGCGACCATGTGCACGCAAATCATCTGCAATCAGGTCGTATTTCCCTGCGAATGGTTCAATTTGAGCTTGCCACTTGCCGTGATCAAGCAGCGCTTCGTGGACAAACACCAGCGGATAACCGCTGCCATGCCAGGCATAATACGTTCGGATGTTGCCGGTAACCGTATCAGCCATCGTTTTAATCACCTAGCGCGCGTAGAATGGATAAGCGATTAAATATAGGACCGTTGTGACCAGCAGGGTAACCAGCATCACCGGCAGCCCGCGTTTGTTCCATAGTTTTGATGTGATCGGTGTGCGGGTGCGTTCGGAAAGTGAGGCGACCACGATATTGGCAGTGGAACCGATCAGGGTGCCGTTGCCACCCAGCCCGGCGCCAAAGGCCAGCGCCCACCACAACGGGGTGGTGTTTAACCCGGATGCGCCCAGCCCCTGAATGACCGGAATAAGGGCAATGGTAATGGGAATGTTATCCACAACTGCCGAAAGCCCCGCCACCATCCAGAGCAGGCTGACGCCAAACAAAACCGGGTTGGCGCTGCCGGTTTGCGCCACCAACCTGGCGAGCGCACCCAGCACGCCTGCGGCCTCCAGGCCGCCAACCAGCACGAACAGGGCGATAAAAAATCCGAGCACGCTCCATTCAATTTTCTCGAGCATTTTACGCACATCCGGGCGCACCCACAGCAAAGCCACAGCGGCAGCCAACGTGGCGATATACGCCGGGCTGATCCCCAGTGGTTTTTGCAGAAAAAACAACACAATGGTCCCGGCAAGCACGATCAGGACGCGCCTGGCAGTCTTTTTGTCTTCCAGGGCGGCGGATGGGTTGAGACTGAGGATGGATGCGGCATTCGCTGGCACAACCGAAAGTTCATTCCTAAATAGATAGCGCAGCAGAAACAGAGCCACCAGCCAGACAATCAGAATCACCGGCAAAGAATAGATCAGGAAATCATTGAATGTCAGCCCGGATGCGGAAGCGATCAACGCGTTGGGCGGGTCGCCGACCAGGGTTGCCACGCCGCCAGTGTTGGAGAGCAGGGCTTCTGAGATCAAAAACGGTGCCGGGCTCATGCCCAGGATTTCACAGATCAGGATGGTGACCGGCGCGATCAGCACCACGGTTGTGACGTTATCGAGAAACATCGAAAGCAGGGTGGTGATCGAGCCTAACAAGAAGAACAGGCGAGTCGGATTCCCTTTTGAAAAGCGTCCGGCCATTACAGCCAGGTATTGAAAAAAACCGGTTGGCTCAAGCAGGGCAACCAGGATCATCATGCCAAGCAGCAGGCCAACTGTTCTTATGTCGATCGAGGCCAGCGCCTGTTCTTCGGTATAAAAGCCAAGCAGTTGTCCGGCGATCAGCATGAAGGCAGCGCCAGCCACAGCCGCAATGAAGCGATTGATTTTTTCCGTAAAAATAAGGAACAGGCTAACAGCGAAAATACCAGAAGCAATCAGGCCAGCCATCATTTTTCATCATCCCTGGGCAGGTTCCAGCTTGCCACAAAAGCCGTGCCCATATCCACCCGGGAAACAATGCCAACCACCCTGTGGTCGGCATCTACTACTGGCAGATCGTGAAGCTCATGTTTGTGTAAGAGCGAGAAGGCCCGCAGCACTCCGCTTTCAGCCTTAACCGATATGGGTTCCTGCATGATTTCACTCACCGGGCGAGCCAGGGTCTCTTCCAAGGGGCGCCGCGCCTCGATCGCGCCGAAATCCAGGACAAAATCGAAGTCATCCAACAGTTTCAGGAAATCCGGCAGGACAAGCTCCAGCAGATCACCCAATTGGAGCAAACCCACCAGTTTGCCATTGTCATCGACGACCGGCAGGCTGCCGATGTGCTTTTCAGAAAAGATTCTGGCTGCGCCAGCAATGCTGGTGGAGTGGCTGACGGTATACACATTGCGCTTCATACAATCTTTAATTATCATAAATATTCCTTATCAACAATTTCCATGCAAGAAGTAAGCTTTCTGGTTCGGACGAATCCGATGGCAATGTTTCAGCGGTCAGGGCGGTATCAGTTTCTGCCGCCAGCTCGGTAAATACATCGTCAGAAATGACACCATCGTGCTGCAGACCAAGCAAAGCGCTGCGTTGGGCGCGCAAGCCTTCGCGCCGGATCGTATCAATTTCCTCTGCCTCGAGCCTTGGCTCAGCTTTTAGCACTTCACGAACATCATTGGCGAGTGTCTCAATTTTGGCAATAAGCTGAGGTCTGAGTTGCTCCCTGGTCAGGCTGGACATAAGACCATCTGCATGATGGTGCTCCATGTGAGCCAGGGCAGCGTTGGCAGCAGTCAATCGCGCGTAACGCTTTTCGTATTCAACCTGTTCAACCGGGCGCGTGACCAGCCCAAGCTGGCGCAGCAGCGGACGCATGGTGGTGCTTTGCACCAACAGCGTAAACAATACCACACCGAAGGCCTTCAGCTTCATCAACTCACGGTCTGCATTCAGACCGGCTGGCAGGCTGAGCACCAGCGCCAGGGCAATCGCACCGCGTAACCCGCCCCAGGAGTGAGGTCTGTGGTCAGTGAATGCTGCCAGGTAAGCGCCAAACCAACCAATACCAGGGCTACTGTATACGGCACATTTAATCGTCGCACAGCGATGGCGACGACGATCACAACCAATAACAGCTCAAGGATGATCGTTTCAGCAGATAGGAACTGTTCCATGGTCTTTCACTCCCAAGCTACCCAAGCCAGTACAGCATGGCAATCGAACCGATATACATGCCCGCCAGCGCCCATCCATCCCAGGAAAAGCGGTAGGGTGTCTTTGGCGAAGCGCGGAGCATCAAGCTGATGATGACCACGCCAGTCATCATCATGGCCATCACAGCCGCGAACCCATTGGCGTTGTTCAGGGATGCCCAGAAATTGCCCTTCCCATCCGCAATGTCGTAAGCAAAGAACAGAACAATGTTGAACAGGTTGCTCCCGAGTACGTTGCCAATTGCCAGGTCAATTGCGCCCAGTCGAATGGCAGCCAGGCTGGCGGCGATCTCTGGCAGGGAGGTGGAGGTCGCCAGGAACAGGTTACCGACGAAACTGCGCGAAAGCCCGGTGGTGGTTGCCAGCCGGTCGCCGATGGAAGCAAGCCAGATGCCCAAAGCGATGACAGCAATCGAATTGATCACAAACACCCCATAGGCCTTGCGAGCGGAAATTTTGGCATAATTGCCCTCGCTAGCTTCCTGTTCGAGCACTTCGCGCATGCGCCCTTTTTCCAATCCGGATATCATCCTGGCGCCGATAGCGTATAAAATGACAAGGGTGATGCTCAAGGCGCTGATGCCCAGCACGCCAAAGCCATTCATAGCCGGGCCAATAAACACGCCTATCGCCACCATTCCGAGCAGCAGAATCCCCAACCCGGCCGAGATGATATGCACTTCCTGCGCATTGGCAAGGATGCGTCCCGGCTGATAAGCCAGATCCATCATGGCGATCAGAGCCAGGTTAAAGAGGCAACTGCCCAGCACCGCTCCCGCGGCAAGATTGGGCGCTTTGAGCCAGGCCACCGCCGAGACACCGGAGGCCAGTTCGGGCAGGGAGGTGACCCCCGCGATCAGGATCGCGCCAATCCAGGCCCGCCCCAGACCGGATTTTTCAGCGATCACATCTCCATATTTCGAAAGCAGGGTTGCCGCCCAGATCAAAAGCCCGGCGCAGATGATGAATTCAATCCAGACCATTTTCTACACTCCTGTAAGCTGTGAGCTGACATCCCAGAGACGTTTTTGCGTTACGGTGATATAGGCGTTTTTATTTGCTCGCACCGCGATACCGGGTGCATCCCAGTAACCGCCAGATTGCTGCTCCCCAACAGGGTCCGCAGCCAGCCAGACATAGGTCTCCGCCATTTTCTCGGGTGTTATGGAATATTTGCGTTTCAACGCATATATCTGGAGCAATAACTTTGGCAGGTGGGTCAGGCGCTCATTTGGGATAGCCACATTACCCACGCGCACGCAGTGGACGCTTACCCCCGTTCCCTTCAGGCGCTCGGCCAGGTCAAAAGTAAACATGACCTGGGCTAGTTTGGAGTGGTAGTAGGCATGCTGCATGCTGAATTTGTGTTCGCCCTTCAGATTGTCAAATTCAATATTTAAAAATGGGTAAGAAATTAAACCCTTGCTTGCCACGGTGATAATGCGGCTGGGTGCGCTGGACCTGAGCAGATCCAGCAGCAAATGCGTTAGCAAGAATGGCCCGAGGTGATTCGTGGCAAAGACATTTTCCTGTCCATCCTTTGTGAAGACAGCTTTTTTCTGTGTGTGGTCAAAATTGGCGGCATTGTGGATCAATACATCCAGACGTCCATATTGGCTTTTAAACTCTTCGGCAAATGCGCGAATGGATTTTTGCGAAGACAGATCAACGGGCATCAAGTCCACTTGCTGGCTGTTGGCAGCATTGCGCACATCCTCTAACGCCCGGGCGCCGCGTTCCTGCGAACGGCAGGCCATGACCACCGTCGCACCGCACTTCGCAAGTTGGATGGCAGCGGCTTTTCCGATACCGGAATTTGCGCCGGTAATGATAATAATTTTGTCTTTCAAGTTATATTGCATGGATTCCTCCATCTGATACTATGGAAACTAGCTTTCAATGACATAGCCGATTATTTGGTCAAAACTTATGGCACATTCAGGCGGATAAAAGTTGGGTACTCCTGGGTTAAAAAATTATCGATTTGGACGTCATCGTTTTTTTGTCCACTTATTCGCCTTTGCAACCATGCTGCAGGATCGTTAAGCCATCGACCGCATCGGGGGCAATCACCGCCGTGATCCGCATATGCGGTTCGAGACGGGTTAATGCTGTGGGAACAAACTCGTGGCCATCTTCAGTACAACGAACCAGGACACAACCAGGGGGCAATCCAAAGAATCGTACTTCCTGGCCAGCAAATGGGGCATCCTGTGCAATGATGAAGTCAAAAACCATTGGTTCCTCCATTTTGATAAGAAAAAAAATGAGAGCCATCACGAAACAGGTCACGTTCGAGCAGAGCTTCATAAACAGGTAGATCCTTCAGCAATTCGGCAACTGCATAAGCAAAAAAACAGTTCCCTCGCGGCCAAGAGCCAGACCACTTTCAATCGCCAGGGCTCCGGCGATAAATTTTACCGGTAAAACACGTTTCCAGTCCAGGACACGCAAACGGTGCAGGACGGCTTCAAGATGAGGAATACCGCTCCCGCTTGTTTCAGGTGCAAGACGGCTTACCATAAGAACTGACAGGGTTGCGCCTGTCAGGCTGAATGCAACCGGGAAAATCCATCCAAATAGCGGAAATTGATTTGCCCAATCAATCAACCCATTTCGCAATGAATCTCCTCCGGCCAACACAGCCCGGAAAAGAGATGCCATCAATCCGGCCGCCAGGCCAACCAGTGCGGCCCGAGGGAACATGCGCCGGCGCTGCTGCCTGATGCGGACGTCTTCCTGAATTTCAGTCACAACCTCTTCTTGAAATATAGTGGGAGGCTGTTGTATATTGCTTTCCTGATCGTTTTCCATGTGAATACTTTCTGTAAAAATATGAGTGCATTTGGATGGTATATGAGGCTAAATAACAAGACCTGGCTTTTGCTTAAATCAGCCTGTACAGGTTTGATTCGATTGGAACATCTTACCAACAGAAATCCTGGCATTAATCAGCTTCCGGTCGACTCGCGGATCAGCAGTTTGGGTTGGATCTTGACCTGTCTCTCTTGCAGCATTTCGCCGTTGATCAGCTTTAAGAGCATGGTCACGAGTTGGCGGGCAATGGAATAGACAGGCTGGTCAAGGGTGGTTAACATGGGCTGTGTGTGCGCCGAGTCTGCGATCCCATCGAAGCCTGCGATGGCAATATCACGCCCCACCTTTAGCCCACGCTCATTGGCCGCATGCATCGCGCCAATAGCCGTCAGATCGTTGACGCACACAATCGCCGTTGGCTGATTGGCCAGCCCTAAAAGACGACCTGCCGCCTGATAACCACCTTCAGCTGTAAGATCGGCGCGCATAACGAGTGCAGAGTCGGATGCGATTGCGCCAGCATTTAATCCAGCCAGATACCCGGTATGACGGTCGTGATCTATCTTGAGTTCTACATCCCCACCGATGTAGGCTATGCGGCTGTGGCCTTGATTGATGAGATAGGCCATCAATTCAAGAAACCCGGTATGAGAATCGACTTCAATCCCAACAAAATCTTTACGGGAGGGTGAACGCTCCAGAGAGACATGCGGCATACCCTGTTCTGCGAGATATTGCAGCCGCCAATCGTCCACGTGAACCCGATTGATGACCATGCCTCCAACCTTGCCGCCCTGTACCCAACGCTGGTAGAGCGCTTTTTCGCTCAAGCTGGCGGATGCTGCAGTGGTCACAAGCAGGTCATAGTTGTGGGCCGAGGCTTCATCGCCCAGTCCAGCGATAAATTCTCCGAAAAACGGATCAGCGAACCCGGAACTGATCGAAGGGATGATGTATCCAATAGTATCTGTGCGCTGTCGGCGCAACTGGCGCGCCGCGCGGTTAGGGGTGTATCCCATTTCTTGCGCGGTAAGGATGACCAACTCACGGGTATCCTTGGCAACGTCATCGTAGCCATCCAGCGCGCGTGAGACAGTAGTGATGGATATGTTTAGTCGTTTTGCAACATCTCGAATGGTGATTGTCATAGTTTCTCCAAAACGTTTTGGAAATTGTAACATAAAACCACATTAAAACAAAAATCCAAACTCGCCCATATCGATTCTAAAATTGTAATAACCTCGCGCCCTACAACCGAATAACGTTGGCCGAACGATCTCCACCCCCATCCCTATTAATCTAGAAGCGACCACCTACCGCACAGTGTCTTTGGGTATCAAAGACGCCCTGCGCTGATGGTCGCTTTTTGCGTTAAGTTCTGACGCTTTTCAGAACAACCCCGGATGATATTGCCGGGGTAAGTTCGCTCAAAAGAAACACGAACATGGAAAACAAGAAGAAACGCTCACCCATCATGGTCATCGGTTTTGTGATCATGATCGGATTCCTGGTTATCGCCCTACTGAAGGGCATATCCGCCCAACTAGCGTGGGGGCCGCAAAAGGCGGGTAGCTGAATGAGTGGTTCGCCGCCTCTCCTCCTGTGTTGTGCTATGCGATGAAATCGAAAAGGCTCACCCCGAAGTGTTCAACATTCTGCTGCAACTGCTCGGCGATGGTCGCCTGACCGATGGCCAGGGCCGCACTGTGGACTTCCGCAACACAGTCATCATCATGACCTCCAATTTGGGCAACCAGCCGTGAGAAGGCGGTCTCACAATCACACACGATGAAATTACGCGGGACTTACCGAGAAGGGGTATACGGAACGAGCACTTTTTCTTTGTCTTGTTCGCCGAACTTTGCCGCAACCCCGAGTTGGCCGATTCGTTTTCCCAACCGCTGGGGTTGTTTCAGTCAATTGGGCAGTTGTTGGCGCACTACCAGGCGGAAGGTGTGCTCAAGCCAGAAAATCCCATCCATAGCGTGGCCTCCCTGCTCGGGCCGCTGATCTATTTCTCGATGATTGCGCGCTCAGCCGGAAATACATCCATGCCGCCGATGGAGTCAGAGACACACGTCCGGTATTTCCTGGAAGGGCGTTTCGCTTCTTGAGTTACGCTTTGTGATAAATTTTTCCTAAATGAAGGTGCTTAATCCACCCATCTTGCCGCCGCAATCTCATCTCCAATTGTCTATTGGAACTATCAGGGATGAACTTTTGGAATCAAATAACACAAGCCCAGTTAGGAGAATTTAAATAGCATTTTAGCAATTATTTTTTCCAATTGCTTGATCCACACGCCAAATCATAGTAAATTAAACGAAATCGCCCCTGCAGCATCAGGAGCGATTTAAAGCATGTCTTTGCACTCTACGCTAATTCTGCGGCCAGAGTGTTTTTTATTTGCACTTCTTTCCGCGGATCCTTTTTACTATTATTAGTCTCGAAAAGCTGAACGAATAGCAAATAGTAAAAACCTCTTGTTGCACCGTCAGTTGTTATTTCATAGTCGCCCAAGGAAGTATGTATTTGTAAGGGGTATCTATTTTAAAATTAAAGTATAATTTATGATACACCGGCGATCCAAACCTTCTACCCACAAGGCGGCTTTCAGGTTTCCCAACCCGCCCTGCCACGGGAGACAGCCATCAAAGTAAAGCGGTTCGATTTTCATTTTCCTGCCAAATATTGGCGAATCATCAGCGCCACGGTTGCACCTTCACCTGCCGCTGAGGCTGCCTGTTTGGTGGAACCGGCACGCACATCACCAGCCGCGAACAGGCCAGGGACGGAGGTCATCAGGGTTTTGTCTGTCACGACCGAACCCCATTGGTCAATTTCAGCCTTGCCTTTTGCCAGGTCGCTATTTGGCGAAAAACCGATAAAAACGAATACGCCATCGTATTGCCATTCCTTTTGTTCACCGGTGGCCCGGTCTTCGGCGATGATAGCCGTGAGCTTGTGATCCACTTCGCGAAATTCCTTAATTTCGTGATTGAGTATAACCTTCATATTGGGCTGCTTGGCTACTTTTTGCTGCAACACCAGGCTGGCTTTCGCTTTCGGTGAGTGTTCGACGATATCCACCTGGCTGGCAAACTTGGTCAGGAACAGGCCCTCCTCGAAACCGCTGTTGCCACCGCCGACCACCAGAACTTTTTTGCCCTTATAAAAAGCGCCATCGCATGTGGCGCAGAAATGGATATTTGAGCCAATCAAAGCCTCCTCCCCGGGAATTCCAAGCCGGCGATAGCGCGCGCCGCTGGCCAACAAAACCGCTTTCGCCCCATATTCCTCCCCATCTCCGGTGTGGATACAGAGATATTGCCCATCCTGGTCGATGGAATCCACGTTTTGCGCCTGCAAGATTTCTGCGCTAAACTTCAAAACCTGGCGGGTGAGCCGGGCGGCAAATTCTGCACCGGAGATGCCTTCATCGAAGCCGGGGAAATTATCCAGCGTCTGGGTAATGCCGGCCTGTCCGCCCAGCCCGGCTTTCTCGATCACCAGCGTTTCCAAACCTTCACGTCCCAGATAGAGCGCGGCCGTCAGCCCGGTAGGCCCACCGCCAATGATGATAGTATCGTAAAACGTGCGTTTGGCGCGGGATTGCATCCCCAACTTCTCGGCCAGTTGCGCATTGGATGGCTCCACCAGCACGGTGCCATCCGGGAAAACAATCGTTGGAATGCTGCGAGAGCCCTGGTTGGTTTTCTCGACAAAGTCCATTGACTCGGCATCCTGGTCAATATCCACGTAAGCGTATGGGACACGCTGTTCGCCAAAAAATTGTTTTGAGCGTTTGCAATCCGGGCACCAGCCGGTGCCATACAGGGTAATGATTTCGGGGGTTAAGCGAGGATCAGTCATGGATGATTACTCCTTCACATTTTAGAACCCAAAGCGCCTGGTTTTCTTACCCCCAAAATGAAACTGCCTGCAAATCCGTTTTCTCGGGATTGCAGGCAACCTGATTTATACTTAATCGGCATTCAGCACTCGCTTCAGTGCTTCGTAATGCTCACGACAATCGGGACACATCTCCAGGTGAGCTTGGACAAGCGGCATCAAGTGCGCCACATCCTCGCCACGGGCCGCTCGCTCGGCGTACTGGTCGATCAGATCAAAAACCTGGTCACAGGTCAACATAGCATCCTCGCTATCTGCAAGAACAGCCAATGTATTCAGGGATGCCTGTCGAGCGGCAGGCATCTTTTTCGGAAACAGGTGATGCAAAAAGTTTGAGATGTTTTTCATGGTTCTACCTGTTTAATAGATGATATTACTATAACTTTC